>NZ_JAWLNX010000016.1:153431-156957 GCF_035320975.1 Saccharopolyspora mangrovi
CGCGCTCGGGGTCCCCCACGCCCGGGAGCGCGGGCTCGTCTTCGACCGAGGGCGTGTCGAGCGTCGTCCACCAGTCGACGAGCGTCCCGAGGAGCGTTTGGGAGGCCGAGAGCAGTTGCATCGCCTCGTCCGGCGGCTGGTTGCGGTCCGTCGTGCTGACGTGCAGCGCCCCAGTGTATCGCCCGTCCTGGTTGTACAGGCAGACCGTTACGCCTTCGTTGAACCCGGAGGGCCGGAAGACCCTCTCTGCGGAGAACATGGATTCGTAGCGGAACGGCATGTCCCTCCACCGCAGCGGCTTCCCGTCCCCGGTGCGCATGTGGCGGTAGACCTCGTCGTGCTCCACGAACCAGGTGTTCAGGTGGCGGAGAACGGTTTCGGGATATTCGAGGTTGACGACCGTGTCGTGGCGCCGAGTTACGGGGTTGAGCTGTGACAGCGCAATGGTGTCGCAGTGCGAGGCTGACCGGACGATGCGCGCGATGTCCTGGTAGAGATCGGTGCTGGGCCTGCGGTCGGCGAGTTTCGCCCCGATCGTGGCAAGCGCGTCCAAGGTGCTGACCATTCGCCTCCTCCTCCCGGTAGGCTCGATAGCTACTATCACGAATTGCATTTCCCGTCAATGGGATCTTGCCCAATGCTCGCCAGGCCATCCCGTCGTACGGTGCCTGGATCGCGGCCGATCCAATGGGATCGGCCGCTCAGCCCATCGGAACCCGGAGGTCAATGATGACCTTGCCTTCTCTGGCCGAGCAGTACGAAAGAGAGGCTGCCGCCTTCCGGCAGACCGAGGACTTCATCCTCGACAACGAGATCAGGCCCAGGATCACCGCGGAGATCATCGAGGAACATCGGCGGCTGCCCGTCGGAAAGCACTCGGACGAGCTCGAACGAATCCTGATCTACCTGCGCAAGCACCATATGGTCATGGCAGGCAAGTACATCCTGGTATGCACGGTGCCGCACCAGGAGTGGTGCATCGCCGAAATCACCGGCGAACCGGATCAGCCGCCCCGGCTGCTCGACGAGACCTACTCCGATCGCTTCGAGGCCGAGCACGGACTGTTCGTCAAGAGGCTGCGCGACAACGGCCTCCTCAACCGCATCGAGGAATGAACGATGAAGATTCTCGGCTACTCAAAGCAATTGTCCGTCCGCCCGGGGGAACAAATCGACTTCGCGGTCACCTGCGAAACCCCGACTTACCACGCCGACATCGTCAAGCTCATCCACGGTGACACGAACCCCGACGGCCCGGGGGAGAAGATCGAGCCGGTCTCCACGCATGTCGACGGCGAGTTCCCCGGCCGGATCCAGCGAGTGCACAGCGGATCCCACATCATCGTTGCGCATCACCGCCGACTGGACCTGACCACCGAGTGGACGCTGCAGACGCTGGTCTTCCCGACCGCTCCGGAGCGGGGCGTCCAGGGCCTGATCACCAAGTGGGACGACACATCCGACGCCGGAATGGGGCTGTTCATCGGTGCGGACGGCTCCACCCAGGTGTGGGTCGGCGACGGAGCGGGCAACACACAGCGGCTCAGCGCCGGGGCCCCGCTGATCTCCGGCCTGTGGTACCTCGTCACGGGCTCGCGCGCAGCCGACGGCACCCTCACCGTCTCCCAGGTACCCGTGGTCACACCGACCAACAGCCGCTTCGCGGTGGCCTCCTCGTTCGCCTCAACCACGGCGACGGTGAGCGGGAACAGCTCGCTGGTCCCCTCCTCCACCGATTTCCCCCTCGTCATGGCCGGGCAGGTGGACCTCGTCACCGACACCGGCCGAGTCATCGTCGGCAACCACTTCAACGGCAAGCTCGATCGTCCGCGAGTGCACTCGACTGCCATGTCTCCCTCTGAGGCCGAAGGTCAGGTCGAGAATCCCCGAGGTCTGTCCCTGGTCGCCGCCTGGAACTTCGACGCCGAGATCACGCCGGAGGGCATCAGGCAGCCGCGCCGGATCACCGACGTGTCGCGACACGGCCTGCACGGGACGGCCGTCAACATGCCCACGCGGGCGGTGACCGGTTACAACTGGCGGGCCAAAGAGCAGAACTTCGTCCACGCCCCCACCGAGTACGGGGCAATCCACTTCCACGACGACGACCTGGCGGACGCGGAGTGGGACGTCGACTTCACCCTCACGGTCCCCGGAGGCATGCCCTCAGGTCTGTACGCGGCACGGCTGGTCGCCGACAACGACGTCGACTACGTCCCGTTCTACGTCAAAGCCGAGCCGGGAAACGAGAAGAAGATCTGCTTCCTCGCCCCCACCGCCAGCTACATGGCCTACGCGAACGACCATGTGAGCCTGTCGGCGCCGCTCGCTCAACTGTTCGTCGCCAGGGCTCCCGTGCTCGAACAGAACAACATCGTGCTCAGCGAGCACCGCGAGTTCGGCCTGTCCACCTACGATCAGCACACCGATGGATCAGGCGTCGCCTTCTCCACCCGGCAGCGGCCGATCCTCAACATGCGGCCTGGTTTCCGGCACTGGCTCTCACCGTCGCTATGGCAATTCAACGCGGACCTGCACCTGATCGACTGGCTCACCGAACTCGGCTACGAGTTCGACGTCATCACCGACGAGGACCTGCACCTGCGGGGCCTGGACGCGATCGCCCCGTATCGGGTCGTGCTGACCGGTTCGCACCCCGAGTACTACTCGGAGCAGATGCTCGACGCGATCCACCAGTACACCACCGAGGGCGGCAGGCTGATGTACTTCGGCGGCAACGGCTTCTACTGGGTCATCAACTTCGATCCGGACGACCCGAGCGTGATCGAGGTCCGCAAGGGCCACGGCTCCAACGCCTGGAAGTGCAAACCGGGCGAGTACCACCTGTCCTTCACCGGCGAGTACGGCACGCTCTGGCGCCATCGTGGCCGAGCACCGCAACGGCTGGTCGGTGTCGGCTTCGGTTCCGAAGGATTCGACGTCTCGTCCTACTTCCGGCGCACACCGGACGGGCTCGGCGGCGCGGCCAACTGGATGTTCGACGGCATCGCTCCCGACGAGCTCATCGGTGACTTCGGCCTGGTCGGCGGCGGTGCCGCCGGACTCGAGCTCGACCTCTACGACGCCTCGCTGGGAACTCCACCGGAGACAGTCATCGGCGCGACGTCCGAGGGGCACACCGATGTCTACCTGGAGGTCGCCGAAGAGCTGTACTTCAACGTCCCCGGTACGGGAGGGACGCAGAACGGTCGGGTTCGCGGTGACATCACGTACTTCCCGACCGAAGGAGGCGGAGGCGTCTGGTCCTGCAGTTCGATCTCCTATTGCGGTTCGTTGTCGCACAATGGTTACGACAACAACGTATCCCAGCTGACGCGCAATGTTCTCGACCGGTTCCTGGAGGACGGACGCCCACCGGCGGGCGCTTCTGAAGCCCAGGAGCCGGCGCCCGGCTCCGCTTCCTGACCGGCCGACCAATCGGTGGTGGGGGGGGGGGGGCCCCCCCCCCCCCCCCCCCCGCCCCCCCCCCGCCCCCCCCCCCCCCCCCCCCCCCCCCCCCCCCCCA
>NZ_JAWLNX010000016.1:156967-183301 GCF_035320975.1 Saccharopolyspora mangrovi
CCGAGGTGGGGGCGGCGGGCGCGGTGGGCGGCCCGGCCGCCCTGGGGGTGGGGGCGCCGGGCGCCCCGCCCCCACCACCCGTTGCGCTCCCGCGGCCTTCGCCGAGCACCCGCCCACACCCCTTCGCCGATGTTACCGCCGCACCGCACGATACGGTCGCGAACGTCGCGAATTCCGTTGCGCCGCAGTTCACCACGCGTTCGCCTCCTGATGCCTCGGTGACACGCACCGCTTCCCTGTTCGCCGCGTTGACCACAACCGTGCTGGCCACCACCGAACTCGCAGGCAACCTGCCGGGTCCTCGCCCGCTACGTCCCGGAAGGCCTCGGCCTGTCCAGCACGGACTACACGGTCGAAGAAGCGCTGCCGGGTGTCCTGTTGGACCGCAAGTCCAACAGGGGCTTCGAAGGGCTTGCCCTCTCGCCGGACGGGAAGACGCTGCTCCTCGCAGTGCAACGTCCGCTGGCGCTTCGGCCAGAGGTGGTCGTCCAGCTCGATTCGGTGCTCTCGGTATGCTGACTCCGTGATTCCGGCTGTTGCCTGGCCATGGTGACCGCTCCCTGTTCTTGCCTGCACATCCATGCCTATCTGTGCTGGGGAATCGACTCTCTTGCCGGCGGGACAACTCGAAAGAGTGTTCCGATTTCAACCGCCGGCGCTGCCATTGGTCGCTCCGAATGTTGCGGCGCGGCGCCTATGCAATCGAGTTCATTCGGTACCGAGTCGGGATTCCCTGCGCCCCGTTGACCGGCACGCGAAGCAGATTTGCCGCCGCCCGTATCGGAAAAGGTCGCGCGGGCCGTCTCCGTGCTGGCCTACCCGCAATCGCGTTACGACACACATCCGGCCACGTCTCAGCGGCACTCGTCGAGATGGTGAACTGACCCGACGGGCATGCTGGCGTTGAGGTAGGGCCGCAGGGTGCTGCGGCGCAGCTCCTCATCGCGGCGAGGAGGGGCCGACTCCGCACGCCGCCAGGAGGTGAGCGAGCGGCTGACGGAACCTGTGCGGAACAACTGTGAGGGTAATTAGTTCAGTGAAAAATGAAACCAATACTCGGTCGAACACGAGTCCCTCTGTTGTAGGCGGGCGTGCGTGCGTGTTTGACGTGGTCGACGTGCCTGGTGGGATTTACTAACCTGGTGGCGGCGGGTGTGATCCAGGCTCCTCGTTTCGGGCCTGTGCCCGCTGGTGCGGTTCTCGCTCGACCAGCGGCGAGGAGATGACAAGAAGCCGATGATCATTCGGAGCCAGAGCAGTGGCAGGGTTACCCCACTGCCGTTGGCCGACGCTTTCGCTGCGATCGTGGCGGCCGGAGAGCACGATGCCCCGCTGCAGGTGTGTCAGGTTGCGGTGGATGCGTTGCCTTTCGACGGCGCGTCCATCACGACCATGACCGATTCCCATCGTCAGGAACCCGTCTGCGCCACCAACGAAGCGGCCCGTCGCATCACCGAGCTGCAATTCGAGCTCGGAGAGGGACCGGACCTGGATGCGCACGAATCCGGACGACCCGTACATGTTCTGGACCTCGCTGAGTTAGGCGAGCACCACTGGCCCCTGTTCGGCCACGCGGTCGGCGGCGAGCTGGCACGAACACTGCACGCCCTCCCCCTAAACACCGACGGGGCCAGCCTCGGGACGCTGTGCTTCCACAGCGCCACGCTGGAACACCTCGCGGTCCAGGACGTGGCCAACGCACGGCGCACTGCGGACATTGCCACCTGGGCGGTGCTGGGCGTCATCGCACAAGAGGCACCACAGCAGGAGATCGACCGGCTACAGGGTCGCCTCCAGTGCTGGGTGAAACTCCACCAAGCGATCGGAGTCATTTCGGCCCAAATGCAGGTGGAGATCGAGACGGCACTGACGTGCCTACGGGCGCATGCATTCGTGTGTGACCGGCGGCTCAGCGACGTGGCGCACGACGTGGTCATAGGAACCCTGCGATTCGACGACGGCCGCTGACCAATTACGGAAGCAAGAAGTGTGATCAGGCTCCCCGCATGCAACCTCTCGACCAACAACGCGAGTTGCTGGCCAGGACATTGATGACAGTGGCGGACTTACGTCCCCTGAGCCGATCAAGCTTTGAAGGTGGGTAGGCGGTTGGTGTCAGGCCCGTGCGGCTGGCGCGGTTTCGGCCGCCACCTCCACCGACACGATCCCGTGCGGACGAGGACGATCACGACGACGCGTCGCTGAGGATCGGCAGTCTGGCGGAAACACCGTGATGAACAATCTCCACCGCGAGCTCGCACCGATCTCCGAGTCGGCGTGGAAAGACCTGGGGGATCAGGTGCGCGCCGCGTTCGCGCTCTACGAAGGTGCTCGCCGCGTGGTGGACGTGTCAGAACCCAAAGGCCTGACGCTAGGCGCCGTGGGTACAGGACCTTTCCTGGGGCGCAGACACCACGTCGACCTGGGTGCAGACGCGGATCCGCGAATCCCAACCTGTCGTCGAGATTCGGGTACCGTTTCGCGTCTCGCGCGAGGCTATCGACTCAGTGGAACGCGGCGCGGCTGATGCGGACTGGTCTCCGGCAGTCGCCACCGCGCAGCACATCGCGAAGGCTGAGGACAGCGCCCTCCTCGACGCGACGCGAGCTGCCGGAGCGAAGGAGCTTCGCGAAGCCTCGTCGCACGCCCCGTCGCGCCCACCGAAGTCACGGAGATACCTGAGGATGTGGCGAAGGCCCGAACCGCGCTTCGCTCCTGGGCAGTCGGCGGCCCCTGCGCCTTGCTGCTCAACCCCGGCGGGTTCACGACGGTCAGCGGCACGATCGTCGGAGGCGCCCGGCAATCGAGCAGCTGGCCCACGTCACCGGTGGAGACGTGCTGTGGACGACGGCCCTGGAAGGCGGCTTGCTGACATCGACCCGCGGCGGCGACTGCGACCTGGTGCTCGGCCGCGACCTCTCGATCGGCTACCTCAGCCACGATGCGACGTCGATCGAGCTGTACCTGGAAGAGGTTCGCGGCACAGGTGCACACCCCGGAGTCCAGCGTTGAACTGACTTCGACCACCACGAACTGAGCTCGCGTCGGCAGGACGCGCACCGCGCCCCGCTGCTAGAGCGCGAAGTATCGCTGCCAGACGTAGCGGGTGGACAATGCGATGGTCACTGCGGTGACGATGACGCCGTACTTTGTGAATTGCCAGAAGCTGATCGGATAGCCGTTGCGGGCTGCGCAGCCGATGGCCACGACGTTTGCGCTGGGCGCCGATCGCGGTGGAGTTACCACCGAGGTCGGCTCCGCGGGGAGTGACCACCACAGGGTCTGGCTGACCTCCGGGTCGGGCACGGTGGCCACGAGTTCCTCGACGATCGGAATCGTGGTGGCCACGAAGGGAATGGCGTCGATCATGCCGCCAATGACCGCAGACCCGATCAGCAGTCCAATAACGGCACGCCGTCCCGTGCCGTGCGAAGCGCGGCCAAGAAGGCATCCACGTACGCTTCAGGGTCGTGAACCGGTGGGCATCAAGATCCGCATCACCATCTCACCCCGTCGGGACGACCTGATCGTCGACGTCTTGCTGGCAGCCTTGCTCACCGAGGGTGAGGCGGAAACTGTCCGGGAGGCTTCTCTACACACCGCCCGCGATCGAGGCCACGAGCTTGGCGTGGCCGAGGGCGAACGGCTTCGCTCGGGCAGGCTCGGCGACGGCGAGTACGCCGGCGCCATCGGCACAGGCTAGGGATAGCCGCTCTGAAATCGGCGCGGCTTGGCTTCGGTGTTTTGGATCAGCCAGGGCATGTTGTCCGGTTCCCTGCGTCCCGGCAAGTAGCCGTTGAGCAGAGGCGGGATCCACGTCGTCGGTGGCAGGCCGCCGAGATCCTCGGAGACCTGGGTCAGCTGGATCGGGAGCGGAACAGCGTAGCGAAGTGCTCCGCACCTGCTGCGGTGCGGGGACGCCTCCGCTGCACAAGTGTCGGGTGCGGGCGGCCCCCCGACGGCCACCCGCACCCTCCCCCGATTCCGGCAAGGCCCCGACGCCGTGCCAGACCGACGCAAGACTTCATTCAGAGGTCTGCGTGGCCTAGACACGGTGACCGCTACCGTTCAGTAGTACAAGGGTCTTTAGCCCTGGCCGTGGTTCTGAACCGCAGCTTGGTGATCGGCGCGTACCAAAACTGAGCAATGCTCTGTCGACGAGGTCGGCGGCGTGCAGCCGCCGGCTTGCTCTCCACAGACGTGGAGGTGATCCGCGCTGGTGATCACGCAGGCGCGGCCGAGCGCCGTGCTCCTGACGTACGTGAAGGAGTCTAACTAGGGGTTTGTAAATGACGGGCACGCCGGAGGGCTGGTTCCGGTTTTCCAGCGTGCCCGCTGGAGTCGGTTCGGGCTGTGAATGTCAGTTGTTGGTGGCGAGTGGGCGGGGTTCGCCGGTGAGGGTGGCCAGGGCGGTGGCGATTTCCTGCCTCTCGGTTTTAAACGCCGCCCGCACACTGGTTTCGGAAGTGAGCGATCAGCCTTCGGTAGAAATTGGGTTTCGCTACTGCGCGAGGACGCTGTGCTGCTCGAGGCGGTTGGCGCGCAGCCAGTTCTCGTCGATGGTCACGCCGAGTCCGGGGCCGTCTGGGATCGCGACCGTTCCGTTCTCAGGTTTGATCGGTGTGGCGAGCGTTCGCTCGCGCAGTGGGTTGAAACCGCGGTCGAATTCGAAGAGGAGCGGAGTGCCGCCGGCCATGCCGAACGGGGCTCGTGGCACTGCCGAGAGCAGTTGCAGGGTGGCGGCTTGTGCGACGCCGGTGCCCCAGCAGTGGGGGGACAGCTGCAGGTTCCAGGTGGCTGCGAGCTGGCGGATGGCTTGGGCTTCGGTGAATCCACCGCATTTGGCCACGTCGGGTTGCACGATGTCGAAGCGCTGCTCTGCGATGGGGTCGCGGAAGCCGAATCGCGTGTAGAGCGCTTCACCGCCGGACAGCGGCAGCCCCAGGTCGCGCAGTGACCGCCATCCTTCGGCGTCGTCTGGTGGAAGCGGCTCTTCCACCCAGTGCGGGTCGAGGTCGCGGATGCGGGCGAGTGATCGTTGGAGGCTGGCTCGGGTGTTGTTGGAGTTGTAGTCGACGATGACCAGGCCGTCGTCGCCCATGAGTTCGCGGGTGATGGCGGTGCGTGCCCGGTCTTCGGCGGGGGAGATGCCGATCTTGATCTTCGCGGCGGTGAAGCCTTCGTCGGCGTGGGCGGCCATCCGTTCCCGGAACTCGCCGAGGTCGCGGGTGGCGGTGACGTAGCCCGAGGAGGCGTAGGCGTCGACGCGGTCGCGGAGGCGGCCGCCGAGCAGCTGGGCGACGGGAACGCCGAAGGTGCGGGCCTGGGCGTCCCAGAGTGCGATGTCGATGCCGCTGGCGGCGGCGATGTGCAGTCCTGATCCGGACAGGTGATAGCCGACCGAGACTCGGTCGAGGATGTGGTCCTCGCGGATGTCGGCGGGGCGTCCGAGCAAGTCCCCGGCCTGTTCGGCGAGGAACGGTGCGGTGAGGCGCGGTGGGCCGAACGATTCGCCCCAGCCGGCCACACCATCGGAGGTGGTGACCTTCACGATGGTGGCGACTCGTGCGGCGTTGATGACCTTCGAGGCGCCGTAACCCCCGTCCGGCAGGACGAACTCCAAGGGGAAGGTCTCGATCTCGGTGACTGTGGCACGGCCGGACATGGCGACCTTTCTGCTCGTGTTCGGTTTCCGGTGAATCGCGTGAGGGGAATCAGCGGTAGTGGTGCTGACGGACGCCTGCCCAGATCACCACGGCACCGATCACGCCGAGCCCGCCGGCGAGGACGAAGGCTCCTGCGTAGGTGCTGGCGGCGACGATGACGCCGGTGATGGTCGGGCCGACGATGCCGGAGATGTTGGCCAGTCCGTGCATCAATCCGCCCGCGCTGCCCACGTATTCCTTAGGGGCGGCGTCCTGGATGAGGGTCCAGTACGCCGGGGCGGCCAGCATGAGGAACCCGACGGCGACGGTCATGAGCGCGACGGCGCTGACCGTGCCAGTGGCCATTCCGGTGAGTCCCACGCACACCGAGCAGATCATCAGGCAGGTCACCAGAACGACCTTGCGGGAGAAGAACTGCTTACCGGTGCGGCGGATCGGGGCGGACGTGGCGGATGGCGAAAGGGTGCGATTCGTCGGATCGATCGTCGGCTCACGCACACCGTTCGCCATGAAGCACAAGTCAACAGACCAGCGAGCTCCGGCAGAATTACGGCGACGCGGAGATGTACGCCTATATGGGCGGGGCCGCTGCTGACAACTTCAAGGCGCTGACCCTCGGGTATGACTCGGGTGCGGCAGGGCGGGCGTTCTCTGTCTGACGACGCAGCATCGGCAGACCTGGAACGGCTGCTGGTGCTGCGTTTCGTTGTGCGGGCCTTGGGTGCCTCGGGCTTGTCCTTGGTGTTGCTGCCTGTTGCGCGGGTCCGTTGCTGTCCCACCAGGCCACGGTCTGGCACGTCGACTGTGACGACTACATAGCGTGTGGAGACAAGTCGTTTGTGATCATTCTTTCGGGTGCTCGACTACGCCCGAAGGGGCTACCAAGATCAGGTAACTGAAGCGTCAATGACCGCTGGTTGGGGCAAACGAATGGTCCGACGTCTGGTTGTGGCGAACATGTCTTGACGATGTGGATTGGCGGTGCGGTGTGCCCGATACGGAGGCGTCGAACTTCAATGGCAGCGGTGAGGGGCAGGCTCAGCTGAGTCTGGGGACCGCTGCGGCGCGTAACCTGTCGACGACGACGAAGACTCCGCCGCAGATGCAGGGCATCACGTCGCGGTGGCTTGTTCGGCTGTTGCCGTGGGTGCAGGCCCGCGGTGGTGCGTACCGGGTGAACCGTCGCCTGAGCTACGCGCTCGGCGATGGCCGCGTAACCTGCACTAACACTGGTGCTGATGTTCGGGTGGTCCCGGCGGAGTTGTGTGAGCTGCCGCTGTTAAGGGACTTCGATGACACCGATGTGCTTGACGCCTTGGCGGGTCGGTTCGAGCAACGCAGGTACGACCCGGGCAATGTGATCGTCGAGTCGGGCCAGGCGGCTGAGCGGGTCGTCGTCATCGCGCACGGCAAGGTGAACCAGCTCGGCGCGGGCGAGTATGGCGAGCAGACCAGCCTCGGTGTTCACGCTGACGGCGAGTTCTTCGGCGCTCAGGTGCTCACCGGGGATCAGAGCGCCTGGGAGTACACCTTGAAGGCGGTGACCCCGTGCACAGTGCTGACGTTGTCGCGGCAGGCGTTCCAGGAGATCGCCGATCGTTCGGAATCGTTGCGGGCGCAAGTGGAACGAGTGCGTTCCGAACCGCAGCGGGCGCACAATCCGGATGGTGAGGCCGCCATCGATGTCGCTTCCGGGCACACCGGGGAACCGGACATCCCGGGAACGTTCGTCGACTACGAGATCCAGCCGCGCGAGTACGAGCTGAGCGTGGCCCAGACCGTGCTGCGGGTGCACTCGCGGGTGGCGGATCTCTACAACGAGCCGATGGATCAGGTCGAGCAGCAGTTGCGGCTGACCATTGAGGAGTTGCGGGAACGCCAGGAGCACGAACTGGTCAACAACCGTGAGTTCGGCTTGTTGAACAACGCTGATCTGCGTCAGCGCATTCACACCCGCGATGGTGCTCCGACTCCGGATGACATGGACGAGCTGCTGGCGACGGTGTGGAAGGATCCGGGCTTCTTCCTGGCTCATCCGCGTGCCATTGCTGCGTTCGGACGGGAGTGCAGCCGTCGCGGCTTGTACCCGCAGAGCGTGGACGTGGGCGGTCACCAGGTGCCGGCGTGGCGGGGTGTGCCGATCTTCCCGTGCAACAAGATTCCGGTGAGCGCGACGCGCACGACCTCGATCATGCTCATGCGCACCGGTGAGCAGAACCAGGGCGTGGTGGGCCTGCACCAGACCGGGATCCCGGACGAGTACGAGCCGGGGCTATCGGTGCGGTTCATGGGAATCAGCGAAAAGGCGATCATCTCCTACTTGGTCAGCACCTACTTCTCCGCTGCGGTGCTGGTGCCCGATGCGCTCGGTGTGCTGGAGCACGTGGAACTGGGCCGGGAAGGCTGATCGGCGTTGCAGCCTTTCGAACTTCCCGAGTTCTACGTGCCGTGGCCGGCGCGGCTGAACCCGCATCTGGAGTCGGCTCGGCAGCATTCCAAGGCGTGGGCGCAGCAGATGGGCATGCTGGAGTCCGCGCAGGATCGACCAGGGCATTTCACCTGGAGTGAGAAGGAGTTCGACGCGCACGATTACGCCCTGCTGTGCGCGTACACGCACCCAGACGCTACTGCGCGTGAACTCGCCCTGGTGACTGACTGGTACGTCTGGGTCTTCTACTTTGACGACCACTTCCTGGAGCACTACAAGCGCACCGGCGACCTAGCCGGAGCGCGCGAGTACCTCGCCGGACTCGCCGCTTTCATGCCCGTGCAGCGGGCCGAGGAGCAGCCCGTTGCGACGAACCCCGTGGAGTGGGGGTTGGCGGACCTGTGGGCGCGCAGCGCGCCGATCACGTCCGCAGACTGGTTGGCACGCTTCGCCGAGAGCACGCGCAACCTGCTCGAGGATTGTGTGTGGGAGCTGACCAACATCACCCAGGATCGGGTGCCGAATCCGATCGACTACGTCGAGATGCGGCGTCGGGTCGGTGGTGCTCCGTGGTCGGCCGACCTCGTCGAACTCGCCGCACGGGTAGAGGTTCCGGCACGAACCGCGGCGACGCGGCCGATGCGGGTGCTCAAGGACACCTTCGCCGATGCCGTGCACCTTCGCAACGACATCTTCTCCTACCAGCGGGAGACCGAGGAGGAGGGCGAGGTCAACAATGGCGTTCTGGTGGTGGAGCGGTTCCTCGAGTGCAGTCCGCAGCAGGCGGCTGAGGCCGTCAACGAGCTGCTGACCTCGAGGCTGGAGCAGTTCGAGAACACCGCGCTGACCGAGGTGCCTCCGCTGTGCGAGGAGTATGGTCTCGGTCCCGACGAGCGGGCCGCGGTACTGGCCTACGTCAAGGGACTGCAGGACTGGCAGTCGGGCGGGCACGAGTGGCACATGCGCTCGAGTCGCTACATGAACGACGGCGTGGACACTGCGCCGCCGGCTGTGCTTGGCGGCCCGACCGGTCTCGGGACCGAGACCGCGAGGCTGGTGTTCTCCCGAGCGCTTCCGGGGTTGCGCAGGCGCGGCAAGCAGCACTCACACGTGCCCTTCACGCCGGTGGGGCACCTGCCGTTGCCGGAGTTGTACATGCCCTACCCGGTGCGGATGAGTCCGCACCTGGACGCTGCGCGCGAGCACGCCGTCGATTGGGCGCGTCAGATGGGCATGTTCGATTCCGTGCCGGGGGTGGAGCGCGGCGGGGTGTGGGACGAGCGCCGCTTCGTCGGGTTCGACTTCCCGCACTGCGCCGCGATGATTCACGCCGATGCCACGCTGGAGCAGCTCGAGGTGTCCTCGGACTGGCTGGCGTGGGGCACCTACGGAGATGACTACTTCCCGGTGGTGTTCGGTGCGACCCGCAACCTTGCGGCGGCCAAGGTCTGCAATGACCGGCTGTCGCTGTTCATGCCGCTGGAGCTCGGCGCGGTACCGGAACCCACGAATCCGATCGAGCGGGGACTGGCCGACCTGTGGCGGCGCACTGCGGGCTCGATGAGCGTCGACTCCCGTCGGCAGTTCCGCACGGCGGTGGAGGACATGACCTCCAGCTGGCTGTGGGAACTGGCCAACCAAGCACACCACCGCATTCCAGATCCCATCGACTACATCGAGATGCGTCGCAAGACGTTCGGTTCGGACATGACGATGAGCCTGTCCCGGCTCGCGCATGCCGGAGTGGTCCCGCCGGAGGTCTACCGGACGCGGATCGTTCAAGAGCTGGAATCGGCCGCGCAGGACTACGCCTGCTTCACCAACGACTTGTTCTCCTACCAGAAGGAGATCGAGTTCGAGGGTGAAGTCCACAACATCGTGCTGGTCGTGGAGAACTTCCTGGGCGTGGACCGGATCACGGCACGAGACATCGTGGCCGACCTGATGGGGGAGCGGATCCGTCAGTTCGACCGACTCGTCACCGACGAACTCCCTGTGCTGTTCGAGGAGTTCGCGCTCGACGAGGCGGCGAGCAGCGCGCTGGCGCGTCAGTGCGCTGAACTCAAGGACTGGATGTCGGGCATCCTCGAATGGCACCGCAAGTGCGTGCGCTACACCGAGACCGAGCTCCGGCGAAACCGCTCGGCGATCACTCCCGGCTCCGCCGCTGGCCGCAACCTGCCGGTGCGGCGGCGGCTGTCCGGCCCCACCGGGCTGGGGACCTCCGCCGCACGGCTGCCGCTGCGGGCACCCCAGGGCCCGCCTCAGTGATCTCGATGCTTTTCTAGCACAACAACGTGATTGGTAGCTTCTGATGACCGAACCGCAGCGGGATACTGGGCCGTTGAGCCTGAGCACGTCCGCAGCACGCAACCTGGCCACCACCACCAAGACCCCGCCCCAGATGCAAAGCATCAGCCCGCGGTGGCTGCTGCACATGTTGCCGTGGGTGGAAACCTCGGCGGGCTCGTACCGGGTCAACCGCAGGCTGACCTACGCACTCGGCGACGGCCGGGTGACGTGCACCAACACCGGCGACGACATCCGGGTGGTGCCACCCGAGCTCCGCGAGCTGGCCTTGTTGCGCGACTTCGACGACGACGCGGTGCTGACCGCCCTGGCCGACCGGTTCACCCGCCGCGAACACCAAACCGGTGACGTGCTGGCCGCCGCAGGCCAGTCGGCCGATGAGCTGCTGCTCATCGCGCACGGCAAGGTGAACACGCTGGGAACCGGCGAGTACGGCGACCAGCCGGTCCTCGACACGCTCGCCGATGGCCACTACCTCGGTGAGCAGGCGCTGACCGGGGACGGCCACACCTGGCCGGTCACGGCCAAGGCCATCACTCCCTGCATCGTGCTGTCGTTGCCGCGCCAGGCGTTCCAGCAGGTCGCCGATCAATCTCCGGGGCTGCGCGCTCACCTGGAACGCCTCAGCACCCAGGAGACACCGGCCCAGAACAAGCACGGCGAAGCCGCCATCGACCTCGCTGCCGGGCACGTCGGCGAGGTCGATCTGCCCAGCACGTTCGCCGACTACGACCTCAACCCGCGGGAGTACGAGCTTAGCGTTGCCCAGACCGTGCTGCGGGTGCACACCCGCGTCGCCGATCTCTACAACGAGCCGATGGATCAGGTCGAGCAGCAGCTTCGGCTGACCATCGAGGAGCTGCGGGAGGAGCAGGAGAACGAACTGATCAACAACCGGGAATTCGGTCTTCTGCACAACGCCGACCTGCGCCAGCGCATCCAAGCCCCCAGCGGGCCGCCCACGCCCGCCGACCTCGACGAACTGCTCGCGCGGCGTCGCAAGTCCGAGTTCTTCCTCGCCCACCCACGCGCCATCGCGGCGTTCGGCCGCGAGTGCTCGCGGCTGGGTGTGTATCCGGACAGCATCGAGGTGCGCGGCACGCGCGTCACCGGCTGGCGTGGGGTGCCGCTGCTGCCGTGCAACAAGATTCCGATCAGTGCGACCGGGTCCACCTCGATCTTGGTGCTGCGCACCGGTGAGGACGACCAAGGTGTGGTCGGGCTGCACCAGACCGGCATCCCCGACGAGTACGAACCGAGCTTGAACGTGCGATTCATGGGGCTGTCCGACAAGGCGATCACGTCTTACCTGGTCAGCGCCTACTATTCGGCGGCCGTGCTCACTCCGGACGCGCTCGGCGTCCTGGAAAACGTCGAAATCGGCCGCTGAGCGAGGAGATCGTCATGACCGCCACCGAAGTGACACCCGACGAAGAAGCGGCCCACGCCGCGCTGGCCGCCAGTCGCAGCAGGGTCGACCCGGCCTTGCGCGCCGCCGTTGACACACTGCCCGAGGACATGCGGCACATCGCCGGGTATCACTTCGGTTGGTGGGACGAACTCGGTCGGCCCACCGAGTCGTCCGCTGGCAAGGCGTTGCGCCCTGCTCTGGTTCTCCTTTCCGCCGAAGCCGCCGGCGGCTCCGCTGAGGCGGCCGTTCCGGCGGCCGTCGCCGTGGAGCTCGTGCACAACTTCTCCCTGCTACACGACGATGTCATGGACAACGACGCCACTCGGCGTCACCGCCCGACCGCGTGGCGGGTGTTCGGCGTCAGCGCGGCGATCCTGGCCGGGGACGCGCTTCTGGGCTTGGCTTCCAGCGTGCTCGTCGAAAGCGGACACCCGGCCGCTCTCGACGGCACTCGCGTGCTCAACACGGCCGTCCAGGAGCTCATCCACGGCCAGCTCACGGACATGGCTTTTGAACAACGCGACCACGTCGACATCTCCCAGTACCAGCGGATGGCGCACGATAAGACCGCGGCCTTGCTCGGCTGCGCCTGCGGCCTCGGAGCCCTCTTCGGCGGGGCCCGCCCTGAGCAGATCGAGCACATGCGCGCTTTCGGTGAGAACCTCGGACTCGCCTTCCAATACGTCGACGATCTGCTGGGCATCTGGGGAGACTCCACGGTCACCGGCAAGCCAGTCCATTCAGACCTCGACGGCCGCAAGAAGACACTTCCCGTCGTCGCGGCGCTGTGTTCCGGTACGCCTGCCGGAGCACAGCTGGCTGACCTGTACCTGGGGCAGCGAGAGCTCTCCACCGCGGATCTGCGCACGGTTGCCGACCTCATCGACGCCGCCGGAGGCCGCGCGGAGACCCACCAGCGTGCCAACGACTTGCTGACCGAGGCATTGAACGACCTGGATAAGGCCCGGCCGGGCGCCAAGGCCGCGGAACTCACCGCCCTCGCGCATCTCACCACGCGCAGACAAAACTGATCTCCGCCTGTCAACTGGAGAGCGCGTGGTCGGCTGGCCAGCCCCATGATCGGGTTTTCGCCGGGAATAACACCGTGGCGAGAGTGGCAGCCACGTAGGCTCCCGCGAGGACCCGCAGCCGGAGTCCGACCGCGTAGCGCGCCCCCGCAGGGCCGCTCACCGCGAGACGTCGGCCCACCAACGTTCAACACACGGTTGACGTTGCTGCGGCTCTCGTCCATGAAGGCGGCGAGCTCGTGCACGCCCCAGTGGCCGGCATCGGAGCGATCCACGATCGCGTCGAGCACCCGCACGAAGGACCCGGCTGAACTTCTCCCGGGGTGTTTCGGTTGGCGTCGGAGAACCCGGCCTCTTCTTTGCGTGCCCAGTACTCCTGATTTGCTTCGAGGCGGTCAAGCAGCTCGCTCCGGTTGAGGTGGTTGAGGTCGTTGTGAGGTCTCATACTCCGTGACATATCAACCTTCGTTGACCTGCGGGATTTCCGGTTGTCTCACTGCGATGTCCTTGCCCTGTGACCTTTTTGTGGGGATTCACGATGGGCGCACTTTGGTGCGGCAGTGGCTGTGTGACGACGTTGCGCTCAGCTCGTCCGTGTGTAACGCCAGACGAGTCCGCCGGCCGCGAGCGATGCGAGAGTCAGGATGGCAGCGAAGATGGTTGATCCAGTAGTGATTCCGAGGGCGTCGCTGAGGTAGCCGGTGCCGACGGGCAACAGCGCGGCCGGGATATAGCCGCCGAAGTTGATTAGTGCGTTGGCCTCGGCGCGCCGCCGTTCGGGTACGTGTGTGCTGATCATGGTGAGTCCGCCGAGCTGACCCAGGCCTTGGGCAGCCCCGGCGAGTACGGCGGTGACGACGATTGCCGGGATCCAGCGTGCGTGCACGGCGACGAGCAGTGCGGCCATGCAGGCAAGCGCCGCGGCCGAACCGGTGAGCAGGATGGCGCGGATGCCGAGCCGCCTTGCCGCGAACTGAACCGCGGTGGCTGCCCCGAACATCACGAACGCGGTTGCCCCGGCGAGCACGCGGTTGCTGGTACCGAGCACGCTGGCCAGCAGGGCTGGACCGAGGGAGAGTACGAACGAGGTTGAGGTGATACCCGGGGCGAAGACCGCGATGCCCAGCGCGGCGTGCTTGCGCTGCGCTCGGGGCACGGCAGGTACGCGCACCCAGCCACCTGCGCCGGGTTCAGCCGGAAGCCGGAGCGGCAGGCGAGCCACCACGATGGCCGCACTGAGCAGCAGTGCTGAGGAGAACACGAAGATTGTCACCGTGGGTCCGGGCAGGGCTTCCGACAGCACTCCGGCTAGTAGCGGGCCGAGCCCGGCGCCGAAGACCATCGCGGTGGACGCGGCGAGCGTGGCGGTGCGGGCGCGTGCGGGTCCACCGACATCGACAACGGCCGCCATTCCTGCCGACACAGTGATGCCGACCGCGATCCCGGCCAGCAGTCGGGCTATCGATAGCGCGAGCACAGACGTGGCGGTGGCGAACAGTGCGCACGCGATCAGCGCGAGCAGAATCCCTGGCAGCACAACCGGTTTGCGGCCCAGACGGTCCGAAGCGCGGCCCGCCACCAGCAGCGCGGCGAGCAGTCCGGCGATGTAGGTGGCGAAGACCACCGTGAGCGTGCCGGCGGAGAAGCCCAGCCGGTGCTGCCACAGCACGTATAGCGGGGTGGGGGCGTTCGAGAGCACGAACACCGCGGTAACCGGCCACGCGGCGAGCCAGGGGCTGCCGACGCGGGGTGGCGCGGCGTCGGAAACGGCGACCATGAATCCTCCAGTACGAAACAAGTCGAACTAGTGCGAATGGAATCGAACATAGCATTAGTTCGACTCAGGCCGTACTGGAGTGGTTGAATGTGGGCATGCGCACTTCGATGGTGACCGAACCGGATGTTCCGCCGGCCGAGCTGCCGCCGCCGCTGCCCGAGCCAGCGCGCGAGGAGCTGCGGCTGGAGGTTGTACTGGGAGCGTTGAGCGATCCGCTGCGACTGACGATCGTGCGTAAGCTGCTCCTGGAGCGCGAGGCCTATGACCATCCGTGTGGCTGGTTCGGGCTGGACCGGCCGAAGTCGTCGCTGACCCACCATTTCAGGGCGCTGCGAGAGGCGGGCGTCCTGCGGCAACGCCAGTACGGCCTGGAACGGCGCAGCCACGTGCGCACCGAGGACCTCAACGCGCGCTTTCCTGGCCTACTGGATCTCGTCGCGGACTGGGAACCCGCATCCGACCAAAAGTGATCGCAAACGCTGTCATGCGACGCGGAGGCGCGTCGTCCCCCGGGGCGATACCCATGTCCAGAGCTGTGTTCGGGAGTGTGGCATCGGGGCGCCGAGCCGCATGGCTCGTGCCCAGACGAAGAAGATGAACGGCAGTGCGGCGCCGAAGCCTGCTTTGTGGTGTTCGAGGTTCGCACCGACGGTCAGCATGCTGAGGATGTCCGAGGGCATGGCGAGGATGACCGGAAGGCCGGTCTTCAAGCCGGCAACGGGCGTGGCGGACAGCAGTTCGCCCAGCCACTTCGGTGGTTGGGCGGTCTTGCGGCCGAGGTAGTTCTTGAGAACGAGCACCAGCAGGCCGATCAGCCCTATTTGGACTGCCTTGCCCGAGGCTGCGGGCAGAGCGCTACAGGACAGGGCGGCGAGAATCGGATCCCATTCGGTGTGCCGGTGTACGACGCCCAGGGCTTCATCTTCGACTAGAACATGTCGGCGGTTGACGTCGCGAAGTTGTTTCTCGGTACCGGGATCGCCACGCGAGTCCTTCTGGTCTGCCGTGGTCGAGCCCTTTCGATTGGGCGATCGGGTGGAAGCCGGATCTCCAGAGGTGGCGGGGAGGGCGGATCTGGCGGGGTCTGCGGGAACGCGTCCCAGCCCTCGATGGCTCGATCGGTAGTAATCGAACGCGCCTCATCACCCGCAGGATCGTGGATCAAGCCGCTGAACTGCCCCCATTGGACACGGTCGAACACTCGAAATCCATTGCGCACCGCAAAACCGGGCGGTCCACTGCGACAGAGGGCGCGGTCAGACACAACGGATGCATTGTGTAGCTCTATGAGCACGGAAGGTAAGGTCTGGCGGTGGCGGACACCGCCTCGCCAAGCTCCGGGACGTGCGGTGTCGCAGGGCAGTGGGATGGCCTACGCCTCATGCGTGATCGCGCCGGATCGGGGCCGGCGCGATCACTGCCACTCCCCGGAACGTATCCGTCCCGCACTTGAGGTGGTCATCTGCTCGCTGACTCGATCCAATATGTGCCGCTCTGCGCGAGGCCTCCGTCACGGACATGGACTAGGCCAGGGTTCGCATCGCCAGCTGACGCATCGATGACTCCCGTACCGAAGTACTCAGCAGTCACCACGGTCAGCGCCGCAGCGATCTCGTCGCACGGGAACAGGGCGCTCAACCGATCAAACGCTGCCATGGCGGCGTACTCGTCGGTACCGGCCAGACGCAACAGTCGCTCTAACTCGTCGACCAGGCCAACGGAGGGGCTGTGAGGGTGCATAGGTGAGGATATCTCCTCAGCTCGACATCACACGACTGCCGAGCCAAGTCTAAGCCCTGCCCCGGCGGGGCCAGACATTAGACAACCGTCCACCGCCGCGACACCCGTCGGGTCGCTAGACCACCCGATCGTGGAGATCCTGAAGCATCCTCGCATCCGCCTCCCGGGTCATCGACGTTGCGCGAGGCGCCCTGCCGGTAGGAGCGGTTCCACCCCGCCCGGTGCAAGTCCACGCTGGCCGCGGGCGCAACCTTTCGGCGGCTGCTGCCGCTTCGTGCTCGCTCGGCGGTACCCCGTCGCCTGCAGCCAGCCCCGGGACATCCATCAAGCCCGCAAGGGCGTCAGCTCGGTCGTAGCCGGTGACGTGATGCCAGGTGGCCGCACGCCTGGTAAGGGCATCGGCCGCTGCGCGCAGGAATACTGCCTTCTTAGGGAAAATCGCGAACCATCGGCAGGGGTAGCAGCACCACCGCCAGGCGAGCAGGCCGTGGCCTCCCACCTGGCAGCGCCCGGGAAACTTCGTCATGTGGATCCGGCACGCCGCGGCCACGGCGTGCCTTAGTCTATTTGGACGCGGGCGCGCCGGGCCCGCCGCAACTGACGGCGTGAACAACGCCAGTGCGCTCCGGCCGAACGCTGCGGATCGATGACGCCAGCCTCTTCCAGCGACCGCAGTAGCGGCTGGGTCACCTCGAGCATCTCCGCAGGCCGCCACATCGTCTTCCAGTTCTAAACGCCGCGTGGACGCGGTTACCGGAACCGCGCCTTGCTGGTCCGGTGAAGTGTTGGAAAACGCAGTCCACTTCCCAACGGCCCCGGGCGGGCGCGGGGTTGGGGCAGATGCAAAAGCGGTGCCCGCAGGTCGGGCACCGGCGCGGAATCGTGTGGCCCGTGCTAATCCCCATTCGGTTGTCCTTCCGCAGCGTCACCATTTCGTTGGGATCTCGGACTGTGGTATCGCTCCTGGGCGGCGACCGCTTGCCGTATGCCCTTCGTGACGGACCCCCGAACGGGGAGCGCTTGTGCAGTCACGGGCATGACTACCTGCACAGCGTTGCTGCCCTTGTTCTTGGGGCGTTCGCTCTCCCGACCGATAGGGAGAGCATGGCCACCGGAAAGCTTCGTACGGTTCACAGGCGTTCGGTCCAAGCAGATCGCTCGGCGACTGGTCAAGCGATCAGATGCGGACACGGTGGAAGTGGGGGAGCTCAGATGACCACGAACAGCAAAATCGCGAACCTCTGCTACGCCTCCATCGAGACCGTGTATCGAGCACGGGGGGCATGTCCTTGCGCTGGGCGAGTAGGACGTGGAAGGCGCGGCCGAGAAGACGCTGCATCAGCTTCTCAACGAGCTGTACGCGCGCATCGACCCGGAGTCGTTAGAACCGCCACGGTCGCGATAAGCGCTCGACCACGGTCGTCCTGGTGGAAACGACCCGCGGCCGCTGCTCTGCTGGCCGCGGCGGGGAGTTCGGATCTCGGCGCGCAGGTTAGTGGCATTGGCGATACCGGCTTCCCACCGCTGGTGCCGCTGCGGTCGGGCAGCAGGTCGATCGGGCGGCGGGTGACCATGTCTACCAGGGCAGTGCCGTAGTGGTGGCCCCGACGCAGGGTGAAGTCATCCACTCCTACCTCGGTCAACTCGCGCGGATCGTGTGCGGGTAACGCACGCAGCAACCGCAGCAACGTGAGGTGTGAGACTTCGACATGAAGCCTGCTGGTCATGCGGGCACCTGGACGTCCGCCCAGTGCGAAGGCCAGATCTGTCAGCATCGTGCGCAGCGACGTTGTGCGGCGTTGGTATCGCTCGGCCACACCGCCGATCTGCTCAGAGAATATTCTTTGTAGAGATTGATCGTTGTCGCAGCGAAAGCGCCGCACGCGAACTCGCACGACGGCTTCTCGCTCGCCGATGCCCCGGTCCGCGAGGGTGCGCCCGTAACGGCTGTGCACACGATCGGACCGGTACCGAAACCCCAGGGCATTCCGCCGAGGTCGAGCATGCCGTCACCTCGAACCGCAACGAGCCAGCCGTTGCGGCCACCCGCACCGCACGAACCGCAGTGAAGTGCGGAAACAACACCCCCAACACATCATCGACCGCGTCACTCAAGATCACGAGACCTTGCTATACCGCAACTCCCCAAGATCATCACAAGTGGAACAGATCCTGAATCCTGCCCCTGTGTGGGCGGGCGAAAATGGACCCACTCCCTGACACATGGGGAGTGATCAGCGTGGAGGACTGGGCAGAGATCCGGCGTCTGCATCGGTGTGAGGAGATGCCGATTCGGGCGATCGCGCGCCGGCTTGGGGTCGGGCGGAACACGGTGCGGCGAGCGTTGGCTTCCGACGGGCCGCCTCGGTATCGGCGGTCGGCGAAAGGCTCGGCCGTGGATGCCGTCGAGCCGCAGATTCGTGCGTTGCTGGCGAGTGGCCAACGATGCCGGTGCCAGTGATCGCGGAACGCATCGCTGGCAGCGGGGCATGACGGTGCTCAAGGACCGGGTGCGGAAATTGAGGCCGTTGTCCCACCGGATCCGACATGTCGCCGTCGAACATGTCGCTGTACCCCTAACAGCATCGGTCCGTGCGAGCAGTGCCGTCACGACCGCGGTAAGCGGCGCGGGTTCGTGGTCGTCTGTCGGAGCACTGCGGACGCATACTGTCCTCATCATGCCCCTGAGCAGTACAGAGGGATCACGATGGGCGACAAGATCGAACACCCGCACTGGTGTCAGGACACGGACCTGGAGGAACGCCTGTTCGTCCATACGGGGCCTGAGTGGGCCATCCACGTGGGGCCGCCGATCAATGTGGGCAGCATCATCCTGCGTCTGACCCGCACTGACATTGACGGCCAGCCGGGACAGGACCGCATCAGCATCCGCTGCAAGGCTATGGAGGATCTGCCTCTGGACAAGGCTCGCGAGCTGGCCGAACCCGAACAGCTGACTGAACTCGGCAATGCGCTTGCACACCTCGCTGAGCACGCAGAGACCGCCACCGGACCGGGCCCGCCGCCCGCCGCAACGTAGCCGCTGACGAACTCGCAGCCCGGCGTTCAGGCGTTGAAGAATTGGGTGTGGCGGATCAACGGGAGGAGCGCGAACATCACCGGCGACCGGGCGGCCCGCGCGGCCGTCACCCTGCTTTCAACTGGCGTTTGGCCACCGGTGACTGCGACGAGTCGTGACTGTGCGGCATCGTCTCGATCCACTCTTCGGCCGTCATCGGACACCGTGTCTTCAACCAGGCCAGTTCGCGGCGTGCTTGCTCTTCGGTGTCGCACCCGATCAGCGCGTGCCGCTCTCCGCAGACCCGGTAGGTCAGCAGCCACTTCGGCGGACTCTGTTCGAGGATGATCTCGTAGAGCGGGATCGCGAGCCAGTCCGTGTACCCCGCCTGCCACCGCCCGATGATGTTCGGCATTGGTCCCCCTCGCGTCACTTGCCTACTGACAGTGTTCACTTGCCTACTGACAGTGTTAACTGCAGTAACGGGTTGTGCATAGGTCTTTGGGCTCCCCGGATGCGCCGGATGGTCCGAGTCAGGTCAACGTGGAGGCGTTTGCAGTTGAACGCACGTGGGCACGCCGAACCCTCTGTGTCTTTGAGCGGCGCCGCGGCCCAGGGGCACATCTCGGAACAGCGCCAGGTGGCGCCGAATTGATTTTCCTCGCGGGCGCTTTCGAATAGGAGAGGAGCGCGGGGGTCGCCGTTCTTGTGCACATGGTGGTCCCGTCCGGGGAATGATGCGGTTGGCTGCCCAGCCGGCTCGGAGGGTCCGCAGGGAGAGTTCGTCCCAACTGGCTTCGTTGGGTTGTTCGTCTGCTGCAGCCAGCACGTTGTGGAAGAGTCGGCCGGAGTCTTCGGTGCCGCCGACGACGCATGCTGGTGGCTGCGCGTGTCTCGGAGTTCCCGGAGTGGGCTCTCGGCGAGTTCTGGACCGGCAACGTCGACGCGAACACGCTTCCGCCTAGCGTCCCGCCCCCGCGTGTCGTGGCAGCAACGCCCGGATGGGCCGAAGGGCGTCACCAGTGCGCCGAGCTCACGACCCGACTTCTGGGGGCGGCCGTGCTCGACCGGCAGCGACCTGCAATGGAACAACTCATGCAGCCCGAAAGCGGGCTGTGGGACTGCGGTCAGAGTGCGGGATGCTCGGCCTTTCCTTGCTTGTCCCGTAGCAAGCTGAGACACCGCGACTGCCGGTTGACTCGTCCTTGCGGTGCTCGATGGCCGATTACGGCTTCTGGAGGCGTTGGTTCACAGATGCGCTCTATCGTGACGAGTACCTTGCGGGCCTCGCTGCAACCATACCGATCGATGAGCTGGTGGAGCTTGGCGATAGCGTGATCCTCGTCGGTCTCAGCGGATCGGAGCAGCCGTCGGAGTTGTCCGCGAAGATCCGCCCTGCGATTGTGCTTCGTCACGCAATCCCTGTTCTCTAAAAGTATCCGCATTAGTCGTGGCGACCGAGGGCGGTCGCCCACGAATAGGCCGGGAGCGACCGCCGTTTCACCCTGCAAATCAGGTCAGATATCGAATATCACGCCGGTGTGTGCAGCGAGGACGCAGGAGTTTGAGAATGTCTGCTCGAAGTTGACCGAGCGTCCGTTCCACTGGCCCACGGCAGTGGCGGTCACCGGCTCGTACTGCAGAGTGCAAGCGGCGCCGGAATTCTGTGCATTCGCCTCGAAGTGTCCACCTGCCGCGTCGAGTTGGGTGCACGCTTCAGCGCCACGTTTGTGGGATCCGCCCATGGGGTGGCACTTCAACACCGCGCCACGGGTGGCGGAAACCCCACTGCTGACCGAAAGCCGGAGCGTGCTGGGCTTTTGGTACTGCTCGTGATCACCTGTTGCGGCTGCGGTCTGCGAAGGGGCCGCGAGGGTCGCGAACGCACCTGCAAGCGTGAACGCGAGAAGAACGTGACGAAACAACCTGGGTTTCACTCTTGCTTTGTCCTGTCGATGGCTGTTGGCGGTCTTACGAATTTAGTGCACGCATGCGTCGCTTTGCGAGAACGTCAGGAAACCCCGCTCGCGCCACGCGGGGAAACACAAATTCCGTGGCTCGCCCGATGCCCAATCGAAAGTCGGCTCGCCGAGGCGGCGCGACGCATCACAGCGTAGGTGCGGCACTACGCAGAAATCAAGTGAGGCCGCTCGGCCTTAGCGGAAACGTTAGGATCGCGAGTATTAGGGCCCCGGGGGGAAGAGGCGACTTGGCTCACCGGCCACGGGAGCACCGAACGCGTTCCGTAACTCCTTGGAACTATTCAGCGTGAAGATCATTCATCTATACAGTGGTTTACGATTTGTGTTCGTCGCGGAACCCCCTCCCCGTGTCGAACGTGGCGGCCCGGCTTGAACCCCCAGCAACCCGAGCTGCCATGCGAAAAGCGGCCCGCGTACTTGGTCAGGAGTGCGCGGGCCGCCGTCGGCTCCGCTAATCGCAGCCGTACGACGACGGCGACCTGGATTCCCGGTGCCCTGCTGAGATCAAAGGCTTGTTCGAGTGTCGGGAAGTATTCGAGTAGCTGACTCGTAACGGTTGATTGTCCGTGCTCGGTCGGCGGCCACATCGGCCCGGCGGGCTGTGAGTGTTTGCAGGTCAAGGGTGATCTCATCGTGTTCACGCACGGGGCCGGGGATCGCGGCGCATGTGGGCCTGGTCGACACCGCGGCATCGCGCGCATCCGTCCTGCCCGTCGCCTCGATGCATCGCGGACGCACGGTGCACCACACGGCCGGTAATGTGGAGCAGCCGCTGATCATGGTTGACGGCATGAGCTGCGCTGTCGATCTCAACACTGGCGCGGGTACGACGCAGTGGTGATGGGCCTTCCCTGCCATCGATCCCGGTCCAGACCTCCGTCACGGTCACCTCCACATGAGTTGGTACATGGCTCCCAGCAGACGATCTCGCCGACGCTTCCTTACACAGCGATCTTGTTTCTGCATCGCCATCAGCAGCTGAGCCGTCGAGGAGTGCCGGGCGGCCATACGCCTGCGGCTATCAGCGGCAGAAGTGCCTCAGCCATACCCGGTCGCCCTGGGCTGCGGGGACCCTACGGCTGGCCCCAGTCGACCCGACCAAGGTAAGGAAGTGCCCGGAGTGACGGATGCGGCCCGCCCACCGTGCTTGGTGTGCGGCCGCTTCCGGTTCTCCGCTGCCTGGTCGGCGCGTGCCCCAGGCTCGATCGACTTCCTTCAGTGGCCGCGCGATTAGGGGATGACCTCCACAGGAAGTCCGACCGATGACAGGCCGTGCGGTCCTGACAGCATCGGCGACATCACAAGCTGGGCCGTCATGGGAGACACCCGCGATCGAGGCAGGCGGGGCGCTACGAGAGAACATCGGCGGGCGATGCGGTCAGAGAAATGGCAGGGATTGTTGTCGGGGAAGCACGTCGGCAATGGCGAGAAGCAGGTGAGGGGGACTGGTCGCGCCTCGGTTATGACCGTTATCGCAAGGATCAGTGGGTATCCGGCACCAAGGGGGTCTGCCCATCTGATCGATCCGGATGGCTTGGGGCTGTTATGCCTGTTGGGGGTTGAGGTAGGCGCGGAAGTCCGGGGCCGGGAGCGCGTGCGAGAAGAGCCAGCCTTGATAGAGGTCGATGCCGAGGGTCTCGAGCGCGTGGTATTGGCCGGTGGTTTCGACGCCTTCGGCCACGCAGCTGCGTCCCATGGCGTGGCCCATGCCGATCATGGCTTGGGCGATCGCGACGTCGGCGGGGTCGGTTTCCACGCCGGTGACGAACTGGCGGTCCAGTTTGAGGATCTGGGTGGGTAGGTCTTTGAGGCGGGCCAGCGAGGAGTAGCCGGTGCCGAAATCGTCCAGGGCAAAACGCACGCCGCGTTCGGCAAGTTCGACCATGGCTTCGTGGGGTCGTGCGGGCAGCTCGACCAGGGAGGTTTCGACCATCTCCAGGACCACGCGGTGCGGTTCGATACCGGTCTCGGTGATGGCTGTGGTGATCTCGTCGACGAATTCCGGGTCGTGGGGCAGCAGTTCGACCAGATTGACCGCGACGTGCACGGCAGAGCCGTTCGGGGCGGGCCAGGCGTTGGCCTCTCGCAGGGCGGTGTGCAGGACCCACTGGTCCAATGCGCGCAGCAGGTTTCCCTGTTCGGCCACGGGCAGGATGACCGCGGGCGAGAGCAGCCCGCGGTCGGGGTGTGGCCAGCGCACCAGCGCCTCGGCCATGACCACGGCACCGTCGCGGTCCAGGATCGGCTGATAATGCAGGGTCAGCGAGTCGTTGTCGAGGGCCTCGCGGAGCTGGCCCTCCAGACCCAGCTGCTGTTCCATCGAGCCGATCAGGGTGCTGCTGGCCAGCGAGATGCGTCCGGGGCCCTTGCTCTTGGCGTGAAACATGGCCGTGTCGGCGTAGCGCAGCAGATCCGTCCCGGCGGTGTCGGCGTCGAGCATCGCCGCCCCGACCGAGGCCGAGAGGGCGACCAGCTGCCCGCGCAGCGGCACGCTCGTGCGCAGCAGCTCGGCCACCCACGTGGTGAAGGGCTTCAGACCGCCGAGGGCCTCGACGTCCGAGCAGATGATCAAGTATTCGTCGCCGGACAGGCGCGCCGGGGTGCACCCGGGCGGCAACCCGCCGGTCAGGCGCCGCGCCACGGCGGTGAGTAGTTCATCACCGGCCTCGTGGCCGAGCGCGTCGTTGACGCGCTTGAAGTTGTCCAAATCGCAGAAGAGCACGGCGACCCGCTCGGCGCCGCCGTGCAGCACGGTGCCGAGAAGTTCGTTCAGCCCCGCGCGGTTGAGTAGCCCGGTCAGCTCGTCGTGGGTGGCCTGGTGCCGCAGCGCCTCGGTCTGGCGTTGCCACTCGGAGATGTCCTGGAACACCACCAGCCAGAACCGGCTTCCGTCGTCGGCCACCGAGGAGGTGCTGAGCACCTCGCAGGGCACCGAATGTCCCTCTGAGGAAAGCAACACCCGCTGGCGGATCCGCGGCTGGTTCAGTCGTGCACTCGCTGCTTCGTCGGCGATGAGGCTCGCGTCCCGGTCGTGTGGGTGCAACAGGCTCATGGCGGGCATACCGTTCAAGTCCTGTATCCGGTAGCCCAACAGGCGTGACAGCGCCTCGTTGGCATCGAGCACATGCCCGTTTTCGCTGAACAGCGCGATCCCGGTCGGGGTGAGGTCGAACAGGTCGCTGAACCTGCGGCTGGATCGCTGCTGGCGGGCACCGGCTTCGGTCTCATCCCGCAGGACCTGGAGGAATCCCGCCGGGGCGCCGTCGGCGGTGCGTTGTGCGGTGGTTACCACGTGGGCCCAAAAGTGGGTGCCGTCCCGGCGCCGGTACCAGCCCTCGTCGACATGGCTGCCGAACCCGGTGGCCTGAGCCAACTGCCAGTCCGGGCGCCCGGCAGCGGCCTGCTCGGGCGGAGAGAACACGGAGAGGTGCTCGCCGATGATGTCCTCGCCGCGATAGCCCAGGATGTGTTCGGCCGCCTGATCCCACCGCTGCACGTGACCGGACGCATCGAGCACGAGGATCGCGTACTCCCGCAGCCCCGCAGCCAAGATCCCGAGTCGTGCCCCGGTCTCGGACTGCAACCGCGCGATCCCCGGGTGTCGGTCTTCGGTGCTGGTGCCGGTGTCGGGCTGTTGTTGCATCAGGAGGCCCCTTCAGCATGGCCATCATCGGAAAACACCGGCAGTCACCGGTTTCTTGTGCTCGCGCGGGACGGTGCACTTCAGTGTGGTCGGGCTTTGCGTGCGGCCGGGTCCCGTTCGGCGTGCCAGCGTGCCAGCGCGTTGACCGACGGCTGGGCATAACGCGAAAGGCTGCGGATCGAGGTGTGCCCGGACTTGGTCATCAGCATTGGGGTGGGCATCCCGTCCTCGGCGGCGTGGGTCAGCGCGGAATGCCGCAGGTCGTGCAGCGTCCACCCGCCGGAGGCGTGTTTGAACAGCTCGGCCGCGCGCCGATACGACAACCGGGCCCGTCCGGTGTCTGGGTCGCGGTCGGCGTCGGCGACCGGCACGCGGGCGGCCCGGATGGTGCAAAAAACCGGCCCGCGCGTGCGGGTGCTGACGTGGCGGTGCAACAACCGTGCGGTGCGGGTCTGCCAGGTGATCACCTCGGCCGCTCCGCCCTTGCGGCGCACCACCGCGCGCCGCTTGGCCAGATCGAGGTCGTCGACGTCGATCAACAGCAGCTCGGCCGCGCGGGCGGCGGATTCGTAGGCCAGCGCCCAGAAAGTCTTCTCCCTTAGGCTGATGTCGTCGCGGGCGAGCAGCTTGTCGATCGTGGCCCGGCCACGGGCGCGGGCACGGTTTTCGCGCGCTGGCGCGCGTGCCAGCGCGGCGGTCGGATCTTCGGTCAGCCAGCCCCGCACCCGCCAGAACGCCACTGCCGACCGCAGCGCCGCGAGGTTGCGGTTCCACGTCGCCGGCGCCGCCTGCCCCCACCGGCCGCGGAACCACATCCGCAGCCGCTCGGCCGCATCCGGGGCATCGAAGGCACCGACGGTGCCGTCCGATGACGGCGGCAGGTGGCGCAGCACATCGGCGTAGGTCCGGCGGGTCGCCGCCTGATCCGGCCGGGAGAACTCGTCCAGGAACGCCGCCACCGCCTCATCGAGCGTGACCCGCCCGGCGGTACTGAGCCGGTGCACCGTGCCCATGAGCACCCCTCGATCCCTATCGCACAGAACGTGTCGGCGACACCGGTGACGAGAAGCACTGTCATCCCTGGTCACCACCGCTGGTATCGCACAGAATAGGCCATTCCCCGCGATAGCGCCGCGTAGCGCACAGCCCGTTGGCGATGGGGTCAGACATCCCTGGACGTTGGATGTCAAGCGGCGAGGTTCGGTTCTCGGTGTGACCAGGCGGTCGCTTGGTCGTAGGGGGCGTGGGTTTTCAGGCAGCCGTGCAGGATGCCGACCAGGCGGTTGCCGACCTGGCGGAGGGCGGCGTTGTGGCTGACGTCGCGGGCGCG
>NZ_JAWLNX010000017.1:0-91073 GCF_035320975.1 Saccharopolyspora mangrovi
GAAGGCCTCCGGTTGATGAAGCGGTTCCTAGACAGCTCCACTTCACAACCAGAGGCCTTCACCTGTCTGCAAAACAAACCAACTCACACACCACGACCGGGACAACCTCCCCGGACATCACAGCTAGATCCCGGCTCGGCCGATCCGGCGCAGCGCCTCTTCCACATCCGACTTGGACACGTCCCGGTGCGTGACGAACCGGACCTGCCCGTTCATCGGCACGGCCAGCACACCCACCGCGCGCAGCCGGGTCAACGTCAGCTGCACGTCCGGGACGGCCGCCAGCAGCATGTTCGTCTGCGGTGCGGTGACCTGCCAGCCCTGCTCCACCAGGCCCTCGGCGAGGATCCGGGCGTTGTCGTGATCATCGCCCAGCGCGTCGACGCGGTCCAGCGCGACCAGCCCGGCCGCCGCCAGCACGCCGCCCTGCCGGACCCCGCCGCCGAGCATCTTGCGGATCCGCCGCCCGGCCTTGATGAACTCCGCCTCCCCGGCCAGCACCGATCCGACCGGCGCGCCGAGGCCCTTGCTGAGGCACACCTGCACGCTGTCCACGCCGACCGTCAGCGCTGCGGGCGGCACGCCGAGCGCCACCGAGGCGTTCCACAGCCGAGCGCCGTCGAGGTGCACCTTGAGGCCGAGCTCCTTCGCGGCGGCGGCCAGCCGCGCGTGCTCGTGCGGCGGGACGACGGTGCCGCCCGCGCCGTTGTGCGTGTTCTCCAGGCACAGCAGCGTGGTGTGCAGGGCGTCGTAGGCCGTGGTCAGGCCGGTCTGCGAGCGGACCGCCTCGGCGGTGGGGCGGCCCGGGCCGGCGTCCCACTCCAGCGGGTCCGGCATGCCGCCCGCCAGCCACGCCGCCGAGCCGAGCTCGTGGTTGAGCACGTGCGCGCCGCGCGGCGCGAGGAAGCGGTCCCCGCGCTTGAGGTGCAGCATCAGCGCGATCAGGTTGCCCATCGTGCCGCTGGGCACCCACAGCGCGGAGGCGGTGCCCAGCAGCTGGGCCACCCGTTCCTCGAGCGAGCGCATGGTGGGATCGTGGTCGAGCACGTCATCGCCGACTTCGGCGGCGGCCATCGCGGCCAGCATCTGCTCGTCGGGACGAGTCACCGTGTCGGAGCGGAGGTCGATGGGCGCCGGAGTGGTCACGAACAGATCACATCACATGCGCACGGGGTCTAGGCAATGGCCCTGTGGGACGTGAATTCACCGCTGCGGTATCAATCACAGGTGGATCGGCTCCAACGCGCGTGCAACGGTTGGGGCGGGCGATCCCGTCATAGCAGTGCAGGCAACGAACGAGCGGAGAGTTCCGCGTGGACCAGCGCGAGGAGCAGGAGTTCGCGGAGTACTTCGTGGCTCGGCGGGAGGCGGTGCGTCGCATGGCGTACATGATGTGCGGTGATTGGCACCGCGCGGACGATCTCGCCCAGACCGCGTTCATCGCCCTGCACCGTCACTGGCGGAAGGTACGGGACAAGGGCGCGCTGGACGCCTACGTGCGCCGAACCCTGACCCGAGCGGTGATCGACGAGTCGAGGCGGCCCTGGCGACGGGAGAGGGCCGCCGAGACTCTGCCCGACAGTCCGGTCGACGACCCGGACGTGGACGACTCGGTGTCCACCAGGCAGACCCTCATGGCGGGTCTGCGCAAGGTGCCGCCGAAGCAGCGCGCCGTGCTGGTCCTGCGCTTCCTCGAGGGGCTGGACGTGGCAGGGGTCGCGGCGGTCATGCGCTGCAGCGAAGGAACCGTGAAGAGTCAGTGCGCCCGGGGGTTGGCGACGTTGCGGGAGGCGCTGGGAGACGAGCTCGGGGATCTGAGGTCCGCGTGAAGGGGGTGCGGGTTGGACGAGCGCAAGCTCGAGGAGCTTTTCCGTGACTCGGTGCGAGCCGTTCCGCCGGCGTCGTTCGACGAAGCTGACGTCGCGACCGCGTCGCGGCGGATCACGGCCCGGCGCCGGGTGACGGCCACGGTCGGGGGCACGGCGGTGGCCGCTGCGGTGCTGGTCGGCGGGATCGGTGCGGGTTCCGGCTGGTTCTCGTCGTCGACGGGCACCGTGGCGAGCCCGCCACCAGCGGTTCCGCTGACCGCGGCGCCGGGCCCGGGACCGCAGCTCGAGTCCAGCGGGATCACCCCGCGCTCGGCGGGCTGCCAGCCCGACCCGAAGTTGGTCGAAGCCGTGGCCGCGACGCTGCCGGAAGCCGGCAGCGCCGCGCCGACCCCGGTGCGCTCGTGCCCGACCGGAGCGAAGGCGGCGGCGTTCGCGCTGCGCGACGGCGCCGCGGCGGGACGGGTGACCGTGGTGGTCAGCCCGGCGGGGGTGGCCCAGGCCGACCAGTCGACGCCCGGTGACGTGCAGCGGCCCGACGGCGCCCAGCAGTCGGTCCGCAAGGCGCGCAGCGGCAAGCTCGTGGTGGTGCTCAGCGAACCCGAGGCGGGTTCGCCTGCCGCGCCGTTCGGCACCAGGGTGGCCAACCTCGCCGGCGATCTCGCCACCCGGTTCTGATCGGTGGAACCGCTGGTCGGCGACGTCGTCGTGGCGCTCCTCGGCCGCGATCATCCGGACTATTCGGACCCGGCTTAGGATCGCGTGTCATGACGGCGGCCAGCACACCCAAGGGAGAGCGGCGGCGGCAGGCGTTGGTGGCGGCTGCGGCGCAGCTGCTCGTCGAGGGCGGGTTCGACGCGGTGCGGCATCGCGCCGTGGCCGAACGCGCCGGGCTGCCGCTGGCCTCGACCACCTACTACTTCTCCTCGCTCGAAGACCTGATCAGCGCGGCGGTGGAGCACAACGGCCGGGAGGAGCTCGCGGCCGGGCACGCCCGCCTGGCCGACCTGTCCGCGCAGCCGCGCAGCACCGACGCCGTGATCGAGCTGCTGCTGGACCTGCTGCTCGGCGTCGAGTCCCGGCACGGCGGCGTGGAGCCGGTGCTGCTGCGCTACGAGCGCCTGGTCGGCTCGCCGCGCCGCCCCTACCTGACCCCGCTGATGCGGGAGATGGCCGCCGAGTTGCAGCAGCTCCTCGCGGAGATCTTCCGGCGCAGCGACATGGAGGTGGGCGCGGAGCGGTTGACCGAACTGGTCGCGCTGGTCGACGGCGCGGTGGTCAACGCGCTCATCGAATCGGATCCGGATCCCCGCGCAGCGGCCCGCAGGATGTTGCGGGCGCAGCTGTCCTGATTCGCGTGCAAGAACGCTGAACGATTCGCCGAGCGCACCGAGAACGTTTTTTCACGTTCAAAAGTCCCAGGTGGTTTCCGCGTAATTCGCGGCGTTGACAATTCCCTCGCACTCGAGGCATTTGCCGGTGATGTTCTTCGTGCTCGGCTCGCGTCCCAGCGGGGTGGGCTGCGGGATTTTGACCTCTCCTTCGCAGAGCGCCGGAACGCGCTGACCGGCATATACCGCCCCTGGTCTCATGGTCGTCGCGTGCCGCTCTGTCTGTCCGATCCCGACCACCCAGAACACGTCCTGCCGGTCTTCGGCGAACCTGTTGATGTCCATCCGATCCCGTTCCTGTGCACAGCCGCGAATGCTTCGGACAACGATATGTTCGCGCCGACGCATCAGTCCAGATTCCCACACCTGATCGGGCGCAATAACCGAATTCGCCGAACGAGCGATTGACCTGTCAGCCGAGATCGACTTTTGCCGCCCGGTAGAGCTCGGCGTAGGAACCGCCCGCCGCCATCAGCTCGGCGTGCTCACCCAGCTCCACGATCCGACCCCGCGACATCACCGCGATCCGCTCCGCGGTCCGCGCGGTGTGCAGCCGGTGCGCGATGGCGATGACGGTCCGATCCGCCAGCAGCGTGGCCAGCGCCTGCTCCAGGTCCCGCGAGGTCGTGCTGTCCAGCAGCGATGTCGCTTCGTCGAGCACCACGGTGTGCGGGTCGGCGAGCAGCACCCGGGCCAGCGCCAGCTGCTGCGCGCGGGCCGCGGGTACCGCCAGCCCACCGGCGCCCAGCCGCGTGTCCAGCCCGTGGTCGAGTCCCCGCACCCACTCCTGCAAGCCGACTGACTTGAGCGCGGCGAGCAGTTCCTCGTCGCCGGTCTCCCGGTCGAGCAGCGCGAGGTTGTCGCGCAGCGAGCACGCGAAGACGTGCTGCTCCTGCGTCAGCAGCACCACCTCGCGGCGCAGCGACTCGGTGGGCATCGCGGTGACCTCGGTGCGGCCGAAGGCGACCGAGCCCGAGTCCGGACGGCCGGTCCCGGCGATCAGCCGTCCCAGCGTGGACTTGCCCGCACCGGAGGGGCCGACGATCGCCAGTCGCTGCCCGGCGGGCACGACCAGGTCGATGCCGTGCAGCACTTCCCGGCCCGGCCGGTAGGAGAACCGCAGGTCCCGCATGACCAGATCGCGTTCGCCGACGGGCTGGGCGGGCTCGCGCGGTCCGTCCAGCGGCACCTGCGAGACGCCCAGGACCCGCTGCAGCGCGGTGCCGCCGACCTGCAGTTCTTCGAGCCACATGAACAGCTCGTCCAGCGGCGCCGACAGCGACTGGGCGTAGAGCACGACCGCGACGACCGTGCCCAGCTGCGCCGCGCCGGCGGAGTGCGCCCAGCCGCCGATGAGCAGGATCGCGCCGACCGGCAGCACGTAGGACAGCTCCAGGCACGGCAACCACGCGGTCAGCAGGGAGCGGTGCCGCTTCTCGGCGTCCACCGCCCGGTCGAGCAGGTGCTCGTTGCGCGCGGTTCGCCGGTCGCCGAGCCGCAGGGCGGAGATGGTGCGCGCGCCCTCCACCGACTCGTGCGCGCCGGCCTGCACGTCCGACCAGCGCTCCATCACCTGCTGCACCACCGGCAGCGAACGCGGGTAGTACCAGCGGGTGCTGAGCACCAGCAGCGGCACCGCGACGAGCATCCCGCAGGCCAGCAGCGGCGAGGTCAGCAGCATCGCGGTCGCGGTGAGCCCGATCGCGATCATCGCCGCGGAGATCTCCGGCAGCGCGTTGCGGACCGTGTGGTCGAGCCGGTCGATGTCGGTGGTGGCCCTGCTGAGCAGGTCGCCGGTGCCCGCCGACTCCACCACGCCCAGCGGCAGCGCCAGGGCGTGCTCGACCATCTCCTCGCGGGCCTCGGCGAGCAGCTCCTCGCCGAGCAGCATCGCGCGCAGCCGCGCGGCCCGGGCCAGCAGCGCTTGGGCGATCAGGACCAGCAGGAACGCGCCCGCCAGCAGGTCGATCCGCAGCACCGGCGCTGCTGCCTGCACGGATTCGACCAGCACGCCCAGCAGCTGCGGCCCGGCCAGCCCGACGGCGGTGGTCAGCACGTAGAGCAGGGTGGTCGCGGCGAACCGGGAGCGGTGCGAGCGGACGGTGCCGCGCAGCCAGCGGCGCAGCGCCGCGGCGTCGGCGAGCGGGAGCTTCACCGTTCCTCCAGCCGGACGTGCCGGTCGGCCACGGCCGCCCACAGCGGGCTCTGGCTGAGCACGACCGTGGTCCGCCCGGACCGCAGCCGGCGGACGCGTTCGGTGATCCGCGCTTCGGTGTGCGCGTCGACGGCGGAGGTCGGGTCCTCGAGCACCAGCACGTCGGCGTCGGTGCTCAGCGCCCGCGCCAGCAGCAACCGCTGCCGCTGGCCGCCGGAGAGCAGCCGGGCGCGCTCGTCGAGCAGGCCGTCCGGCGGCAGGGCCGCGAGCACGTCCTCGGCGTCGGCCGTGCGCACCGCGGTGTCGAAGCCGACCTCGGTGCCCAGGTCGATGGCCTCCCGCGCGTCCCCGGCGAACAGCAGGTCCTGGTTGTGCGCGAGCACGACGCGGCGGCGCCGCTCGTCCGGATCGACCTCGGTCAGCGGCACCCCTCCGGCCGTCGCGGAACCCGCGAGCCGCTCGGCGACGGCTTCGCCGCGGTGGCCCGCGTCGATCACCACCAGCTGTCCGGCGGCCACCTCGACCTCCTCGTCGACCAGCCCCAACGGCCCCTCCGGCAGCGCGACCGGGGTCGCCGGTGGCGCGGGCTCGACCTCGACGCGGCGCAACGCCGTGGCCCTGCTTGCGGCCACGCGCGCCGAGGCGTACGCGTAGGCGGTCTCGGTGGCGGTGCGCACCGGGATCACCAGGAACGCCGAAACCCCGTAGAACGTCACGAGCTCCCCGACGGTGATCGATCCGGCCAGCGCCATCCGCGCGCCCAGCCAGGTCACCAGGACCGTGACCAGGCCGGGCAGCAGCACTTCGGCGCCGCCCAGCCAGGCGTCGATCCGCCCGGTCGCGACACCGGCCTCCCGCACCCGCTGCCCGGTCTCGGCGAACCGCGCGAAGAACCGCCGCTCGCCGCCGATGCCGCGCAGGATCCGCAGGCCGGAGACGATGTCGGCGGCCTGCGCGCCGAGCCTGCCCAGCTCGTCGCGCTGCAGCTGTTCCCGCCGGTGCAGGGGCCGCAGCAGCGGTCCGATGCCGAGCACCGCCAGCGGCACGCCGATCAGCACCACCAGGCCCAGCGGCGGCGAGATCCACAGCACCAGCGCGGCCGCGGCGGCGAAGGCCAGCAGCGAACCGAAGGCGCGGCCGAGCGTCTCGAAGAGGTCGCCGATCTTGAACACGTCGGAGGCGCCCATCGTGACCACCTCGCCCGCCTTGACCTTGCGGGTGAGCGTGCCGCCGAGGCGCACCACCTGCGCCAGCACGATCCGCTGCGCGCTCGCGGTGCCGTGGATCCACAGCGTGTGCGCCGCCCAGTTCACCGTCGCCGCGGCCACCATCTGCAGCACGCCGAGGACCACCACGACCAGCACCCAGCGCAGCAGGGCTCCGGAGTCACCGGCCCGGACGCCTTCGTCGACGGTGCGGCCGATCACCAGCGGCAGCACCGCGGTCGGCAGCATCCACACCGCACCGGACACCGCGGCCAGCGACACCAGCCCGGGTCGCCGGGCGAGCAGGTCGAGGAGGAAGCGCAGCGATCCGTTGCGGGCCACGAACACCGACGTTATCCACGGCCGATGCGGCGGGCGAGCGAATTTCCAGCAGGTGTGATCCGGGCTGGACCGGGCTGGTGCGACGGGTCAGGATGCGATCATGGCGAACCCCACCGGCAGCACCCTCTCGCACCTGGAGTGCACCGCCTGCGGGCGGACCTTCGACGCCGACGCGCTGCACCGCCTGTGCCAGGGCTGCGGCAAGGTCCTCTACCCGCGCTACGACCTGGCGAAGGTGGCGCTGCGGCCATCTGACCTGGTGTTCCGGGAACCTTCGATGTGGCGGTACCGGGAGGTGCTGCCGGTCCGCGACGCCGAGCACGTCGTCAGCCTCGGCGAGGGGTTCACGCCGCTGCTGGCCGCGCCGCGGCTCGCGGCGCAGCTGGGGATCGCCGACGTGCGGGTCAAGGACGAGGGCCAGAACCCGACCGGCAGCTTCAAGGCGCGCGGCATGTCGGCCGCCGTGTCCCGGGCCCGCGAGCTGGGCGCGAAGACCGTCGCCGCGCCTTCTGCCGGGAACGCGGGCGGGGCGCTCGCGGCCTACGCGGCCCGAGCGGGACTGGCCGCCGGGGTCGTCATGCCCGAGGACTGCCCGCGCATCAACCAGGTCGAAGCCGTCGTCTCCGGTGCCGGGACGTGGCTGGTCGACGGTCTGATCGACGACGCCGGACGCCTGGTGCGCACCACTTCCGAGGCGCGCGGCTGGTTCGACGTCTCCACCCTCAAGGAGCCCTACCGCGTGGAGGGCAAGAAGACGCTGGGCTACGAGCTGGCCGAGCAGCTCGGCTGGGAGCTGCCGGACGTGGTGATCTACCCGACCGGCGGCGGCACCGGGCTGGTCGGCATGTGGAAGGCGTTCGCCGAGATGACCGAGCTCGGCTGGATCGGCGAGCGGCGCCCGCGCATGGTCGTCGTCCAGGCCGAGGGCTGCGCCCCTCTCGTCCGCGCCCACGACCAGGGCGAACGGCACGCGCCGCGCTGGGAGGACGCCACCACCGACGCCAGCGGCCTGCGGGTCCCGGTCGCCGTCGGCGACTACCTGATCCTCGACGCCGTCCGCGAGTCCGGCGGCACGGCCGTGTCGGTCAGCGAGGACGAGATGCGCGAGGCCACCCGGGAGCTCGCCGCCTCCGAGGGCATCTACCCGGCGCCCGAGGGGGCCGCGACGCTCGCCGCGCTGCGCAGGCTCCGCGACACCGGCGCGGTCACCGGAACCGACCGCGTCGTGCTGTTCAACACCGGTGCCGGCCAGAAGTACCCGGACTTCGTCCCGGCGGCTCCGGAGGTGGTCCCGGCCGACTCCCCGGCCTGGGCCTCCGGGCTCTGACGAGGCCGGAAGTATCCTGGGCCCGTGACGGACAAGCCCAGCATCCCGAATGTTCTCGCCGGTCGCTACGCCTCGCCGGAGCTGGTCGAGCTGTGGTCGCCGCAGCACAAGATCGTCTTGGAACGGCGCCTCTGGCTGGCCGTGCTGCGCGCCCAGGCCGACCTCGGCATCGAGGTCCCGGAGCAGGCCGTGGCCGACTACGAGCGGGTGCTGGAGCAGGTCGACCTCGACTCCATCGCCGCGCGCGAGCGCGTGACCAGGCACGACGTGAAGGCCCGCATCGAGGAGTTCAACGCCCTCGCCGGCCACGAGCAGATCCACAAGGGCATGACCTCGCGGGACCTGACCGAGAACGTCGAGCAGCTGCAGGTCCGCCGCAGCCTGGAGCACGTCCGCGACCGCACCGTCGCCGTGCTCGCGCGGCTCGGCAAGCTCGCCGGGGAGAACGCCGAGCTGGTCATGGCCGGTCGTTCGCACAACGTCGCCGCGCAGGCCACGACGCTGGGCAAGCGCTTCGCCACCGCCGCCGACGAACTGCTCGTCGCCTTCCGCCGCCTCGAAGAGCTCCTCGACCGCTACCCGCTGCGCGGCATCAAGGGCCCGGTCGGCACCGCGCAGGACATGCTGGACCTGCTCGGCGGCGACACCGACAAGCTCGCCGAGCTGGAGCGCCGCGTCGCCGGGCACCTGGGCTTCGCCAGCACGCTGACCAGCGTCGGCCAGGTCTACCCGCGGTCGCTGGACTTCGAGGTGCTGAGCCTGCTGACGCAGCTGGCCGCCGCTCCCTCCAGCGTCGCCAAGACGATCCGGCTGATGGCAGGGCACGAGCTGGTCACCGAGGGCTTCAAGCCCGGCCAGGTCGGTTCCAGCGCCATGCCGCACAAGATGAACACCCGCTCCTGCGAGCGCGTCAACGGCCTCGCGGTGGTGCTGCGCGGCTACCTGTCGATGAGCGGGGAGCTGGCCGGTGACCAGTGGAACGAGGGCGACGTGTCCTGCTCGGTGGTACGCCGGGTCGCGCTGCCGGACGCGTTCTTCGCCTTCGACGGCCTGCTGGAGACGTTCCTGACGGTGCTCGACGAGTTCGGCGCGTTCCCCGCCGTCATCTCCCGCGAGCTGGACCGCTACCTGCCGTTCCTGGCCACCACCAAGGTGCTGATGGGCGCGGTCCGCGCGGGCGTGGGCCGGGAGGTCGCGCACGAGGCGATCAAGGAGAACGCCGTCGCCGTCGCGCTCGACATGCGCGAGCAGGGCGCTGAGCGCAACGACCTCCTCGACCGCCTCGCCGCCGACGAGCGGCTGCCGCTCGACCGCGAGCAGCTGGAGTCCCTGCTGGCCGACCGGCTCGCCTTCACCGGCGCGGCGTCGTCCCAGGTCACCGACGTCGTCGCGGCCATCGAGAAGCTCGCCACCCAGTACCCGCAAGCAGCGGCCTACTCCCCGAGCGACATCCTCTGACCGTGGCCTGAGATGTGCGGCGGCAGCCGCTGTTTCAGGTGTGGGACTCAGCCGGCACTGCCGCGGGTTCTGAGGTGGTCCTCCTGTGAGGACGTGCCGACATGGTGTGTTGGACATGCATGAGTCGGCGCGCCCGGAGCAGGAGGGCCGCCTCAGGTTCCGCTACCGGCACCGCTGAGCAAAGCAACCACTGGAAACAGTACTGTCAGTCCCAGTGGGCGTTGAAGAAGTCGACTTCGCACTTGGTGGCCTGCTGGAAGAGGCGCAGGCAGCGGGCTCGTTCGCGTTCGTCGAGGCCGGCTCCGATGCGGTCGAGCTCTGAGCGCAGCCAGCTCACCCACTCCTGGAAGTCCGGGTTGCTGTGCAGCTCGATCCACTCGGCGTGGACGAAGTTGTCCGGCTTCGCCGGGGCCCGTACCGCCCACTCCTGGTAGGTCCACTCGGCGACGGTGAGCACCGTGAGGATCTCGGCGTACCCGCCGTTGTCCCTGGTGTCGCGCATCAGGTCGCGGAACGCTGCGGTCGCCGGGTCCAGCTCCGGGTTGACCCGGTCGGTCTCGCCGATGCCGAGCGCGTCGAAGGACCGCTGGAAGTAGGTGTTCTCCTCGCTGGTGACCACCGCGATGCTGCCGGCCAGCGCGAGCCGCGAGGAGTACCGGTCGGCCTTGGCGACGGCCGCGCCCAGCAGCGCCAGGAAGTCGTCCACGAACTGGTAGTCCTGCACCAGGTACGAGCTCATGTACTCGTCGGGCACCGACCCGTCGAACAGCGCGTCGGTGAACGGGTGCTCGACGACGGCGGTCCAGTCGGGTTCGCTGCGCGAGCGCAGCCAGTCGGTGAAGTTCTCGGTCAAGGTCTCCTCCTTCTCCCGTCCCAATCCCACCACGTGCGGGTGGCCAACCTGCGGTGGGAGAGAATCGCGGCGTGGTTGCACTCGCCGATTACCCCCAGATCGCGGCAGGCAAGGTTCGCCAGCTGCACGCCGTCGATGACGAACACCTGCTGCTTGTCGCCTCGGACCGCATCTCGGCCTACGACCACGTGCTGGACACGCCGATCCCGGACAAGGGCGCTGTGCTCACCGCGATGAGCGTGTTCTGGTTCGAGCTGCTGGCCGACGAGCTGCCGAACCACCTGGTCGCCCACGACGACCCGCGCATCCCCGCCGAGGTGCGCGGCCGCGCGCTGCTGGTGAAGCGGCTGACGATGGTGCCGGTCGAGTGCGTCGCCCGCGGCTACCTGACCGGTTCCGGGCTGATCGACTACCAGCGCACCGGCGCGGTCTGCGGCGTCTCGCTGCCGGACGGGCTGGTCGAGGCGTCCCGGCTGCCGGAGCCGATCTTCACCCCGGCCACCAAGGCAGAGATCGGTGAGCACGACGAGAACGTGAGCTTCGAGGCCGTCGCCGCGCAGGAGGGCGCCGAGCTGGCCGCCGAGCTGCGCGACCTGACGCTGCGGGTCTACGCCCGCGCGGCCGAGCACGCGCGCGAGCGCGGGGTGATCCTGGCCGACACGAAGTTCGAGTTCGGCCGCAACGCCGCCGGTGAGCTGGTGCTGGGCGACGAGGTGCTCACCCCGGACTCCTCGCGCTACTGGCCGGCCGACGGCCACGAGGCGGGCAAGGTCCAGCCGTCGTTCGACAAGCAGTTCGTCCGCAACTGGCTGACCTCGGAGGAGTCCGGCTGGGACCGGCACTCCGACACCCCGCCGCCAGCCCTCCCGGACCACATCGTCGAGGCCACCCGCGCCCGCTACGTCGAGGCCTACGAGCGCATCACCGGCCGCTCCTTCGCCGACTGGCTCCGCCCGGCCTGACCCCGGCCCTTTCGAATTTCGCGCGAAGTTCGAGTCCCTTCACCCCATAGCGGGAACCGGCGGCGTGTCGGGAGGTGGGCCTGGCCTGCGGGTTTGATGGTTGCGGGGTGGAGGTTCGCCGGATTTGCGCCGGGGTGACACCTGGCTTTCAGGTAACGGTCACCCGCGTCAGGCCGAATGGGTGCCTGTGAGCACGCCGCTCGTGGTGTCGTTGTCGGGGCTGGAGCACCGGTCCCTGGACAGCTGCGCGAATTTCGCCGCGGAGCTCGACCGCCGGGACGTCCCGCTGTCCCTGCTGATCTCGCCGCGCCCGACCGACCTCGACGCCCGGGACCGCAGGTCGCCGCTGCTCGGCTGGGTCGCCGACCGGCTCAACGGCAAGGACACGATCAGCCTGCACGGCTTCGCCCGCACCTCGCCCGGGCTGCGCTCCCGGCTCGCCCCCGCCGCGCGGTTGCCCGCGCACGAGGCGGGTCTGCGGCTGGTGGCGGCCTCGGCGGTGCTCGAGCAGGCCGGGCTGCGCACGCACACGTTCATCCCACCTCGCTGGCTGGCCTCGCCGGGAACGGTCCTGGCAGCTCAGCGGCGTGGTTTCGCGGTGTGCGCGGACGCGATGGGGGTGCGCGACCTCGGCTCCGGTCAGGTGCTGCGGTCCCGCATCCGGATCCTCGGCCCGGGCGAGGCCGCCGAGCCGTGGTGGTGCCGGGCGCTGGTGATGGGCGCCGGTCGCGCCGCCCGCCGGGGACGCGCGGTCCGCTTGGCGGTGGACGCCGGGACGTTGGCGAAGCCCGCCGTGCGGCAGGCGGTCCTGGACGCGGTCGACCTGGCGTTGCACCACGGCGCCGAGCCGGTCACCTACGCGTCGTTCGCCACGGTCCGCTCGGAGCTGGACCGGATCCCGACGCCCCGGATCCCGCACGAAGCCTGGTGACGGGCGGTTCTGGCCGAGATCGACCCGGCAGGGCGGACGTGATCTCGGTTGGAACCGCCCTCGGTCCTAGACCTCCGTGGCGGAGCCCCGGGGCAGGACGTCGACCGCGGTCCCGGCCGGGCTGAGCTCCTCGAAGCGGCGGTAGTGCATCGCGGGCATCGCCAGGACCGCTTCGTGGATCGGCACCGCCGCGCGCGGCGCGACCGCGCGGAGGAAGTCGACGGCTTCGGAGAGCTTGAGCCAGGGCGCGCCGGTCGGCAGGCCCAGCACGTCGACCCGCTGCTCGGGCACGTGGAACGAGTCGCCCGGGTGGTAGAAGGCGCCGTGGTCGACGAGGTAGCCGACGTTGTCGATGTTCGGGATGTCCGGGTGGATCACCGCGTGCTGCCCGCCGACGACGTTGATCGAGGACCCGCCCAGCTCGAGCGCGTCGCCGGGCTTCGCGGTGGTCGCGGACAGGCCCTTCTCGGCGACGGCGGGAGCGCTGCCCGGGTCGACGATCAGCCGGGCAGCGGGACTGGCCTCCAGCAGCGCGGGGAGCCGTTCGAAGTCGAGGTGGTCGGGGTGCTGGTGGGTGATCAGCACGGCGTCCAGGTCGCGCAGGTCCTCGAAGTCGGACGAGAACGTGCCCGGGTCCAGCAGCAACCGGCCGGATCCGGTCTCCAGCAGCACGCACGCGTGTCCGAAGTGGGTGATGTGCACGCGAGTCCTCCTCAGCGGCAGGCGAAATCCGCTCCCACTCTGCCACCACCCGCCCGGGAGCGGAGGACCGGCGAGGCCCCCGAGCCCTCGCCGGTCCTCCGGTTCTCACCGGACGGTGATCGTCACTCCCGGAACCGAGCCGCCGCCGACGCGGGCGTGCACCACGTACTGGCCGGGCGGGACGTCGCCGATGGTGGCGACCGCGTCGGCGTTGCCGCCGGAGTCGCGGACCACGTGGGCGACGCCCTCGTCGGCCCCCATCGGGTGCTCGGAGTCGCGGACGAACGAACCCGACGAGATCCAGCTCAGCGCCTCCGGCCCGTGGTCGAGGTGGATCGCCAGCTGCTCGCCCGGGTGCACCACGGTCCGGTCCACGGTCAGCCCGCCGCCCTGCGCCGCGGTGGCGGCGGCGGGAGCCGGCGCGGTGGCCGGGACGGCGGTGGCGATGGGCGCGACGGCGGTCAGCGCGAGGCCGGCGAGCGCGGCCCCGGCGAGTGCGGTCTTGAAGTTGCGCATCGTGAAATCCCCTCAGTGCCAAGCGATGTTCTTGATGCCCTGAAGACGCGCCAGCCCCGAACAGGTTCAGACAACCGGCCGCTTTTGTGACTCACGCCACGAACTGCAGGTGAGCTGTGACGCACGTCGGGCCCCTGCGCGGAGAGGCGAACCCGCAGCTCAGTTACGCTGCGCAGGTACTGCTGGCCATCCGCCGGGACCGGCGGATCTGCACGGAAACCGGGAGCAGCACCCGTGGCCCGAGTCGTTGTCGACGTCATGCCGAAGCAGGAGATCCTCGACCCGCAGGGACAGGCGGTGGCCAACGCGCTGCCCCGTCTCGGGTTCGACGGGATCACCGAAGTCCGCCAGGGGAAGCGGTTCGAGCTGGAGGTCGCCGACGACGTCGACGACGACACGCTCGCCAACATCGCCGAAACCCTGCTGGCCAACCCCGTGATCGAGGACTTCGTCGTGCGCCGGGTGGAAGCATGAGCGCGAAGATCGGCATCATCACCTTCCCCGGCACCCTGGACGACGTCGACGCCGCTCGCGCGGTCCGCCGCGCCGGTGGCGAGGCCGTCGCCCTCTGGCACGCCGACCACGACCTCAAGGGCGTCGACGCCGTGGTCGTGCCCGGCGGCTTCTCCTACGGCGACTACCTGCGCTGCGGCGCGATCGCCAAGTTCGCACCGGTGATGACCGAGGTCATCATCGCCGCGGGCAAGGGGATGCCGGTGCTGGGCGTGTGCAACGGCTTCCAGATCTTGTGCGAGTCCGGGCTGTTGCCCGGCGTGCTGACCCGCAACGCGGGCCTGCACTACGTGTGCCGCGACCAGTGGCTGAAGGTGGAGAACAACTCCAGCGCCTGGACCACGCGCTACGACGCGGGCGCCGAGCTGCTCATCCCGATCAAGCACGGCGAGGGCAACTACATGGCCGACGAGGCCGTCCTCGACCAGCTCGAAGGCGAAGGCCGCGTGCTGTTCCGCTACTCCGGGGAGAACCCGAACGGTTCGCAGCGCGACATCGCGGGCATCACCGACGCGCGCGGGCGGATCGCCGGCATGATGCCGCACCCCGAGCACGCGATCGACCCGCTGACCGGGCCCACCGACGACGGCCTCGGCATGTTCCTGTCCGTTCTGGATTCTTTGGTGGCAGCGTGACCAGCATCGACACCGTCGACGCGGCGAAGAGCACCCCCGACGTCGACCAGCCGTTCCGCGAGCTCGGCCTGAAGGACGACGAGTACCAGCGGATCCGCGAGATCCTCGGCCGCCGGCCGACCGAGGCCGAGCTGGCGATGTACTCGGTGATGTGGAGCGAGCACTGCTCCTACAAGTCCTCGAAGGTCCACCTGAAGTACTTCGGCGAGACCACCACCGACGAGATGCGCGCCAAGATGCTCGCCGGCATCGGCGAGAACGCGGGCGTGGTCGACATCGGTGACGGCTGGGCCGTGACCTTCAAGCTGGAGAGCCACAACCACCCGTCCTACGTCGAGCCCTACCAGGGCGCGGCCACGGGCGTGGGCGGCATCGTCCGCGACATCATGGCGATGGGCGCCCGCCCGGTCGCGGTCGCCGACCCGCTGCGGTTCGGCCCGGCCGACGCGCCCGACACCAAGCGCGTGCTGCCCGGCGTGGTCGCCGGTGTCGGCGGCTACGGCAACTGCCTGGGCCTGCCCAACATCGGCGGCGAGGTCGTCTTCGACGACACCTACGCGGGCAACCCGTTGGTCAACGCCATGTGCGTGGGTGTGATGAAGACCGAGGACCTGCACCTCGCGCACGCCTCCGGCAAGGGCAACAAGATCATCCTGTTCGGCGCTCGCACCGGTCTCGACGGCATCGGCGGCGTGTCCGTGCTGGCCTCGGAGACTTTCGACGGCGACGAGAGCGCGGGCGGCCGCAAGAAGCTGCCGAGCGTGCAGGTCGGCGACCCGTTCGCCGAGAAGGTGCTCATCGAGTGCTGCCTGGACCTGTACCACTCGGGCCTGGTCGTGGGCATCCAGGACCTCGGCGGCGCCGGGCTGTCCTGCGCGACCTCCGAGCTGGCCGCGGCCGGTGACGGCGGCATGCGCGTCGACCTCGACCAGGTCCCGCTGCGCGCCACGGGCATGAACGCCGCGGAGATCCTCTCCAGCGAGTCCCAGGAGCGCATGTGCGCCGTCGTGGACCCGTCCAAGGTGGACGAGTTCATGAAGGTCTGCGCCAAGTGGGACGTCACCGCGAACGTGATCGGTGAGGTCACCGACGGCGAGAACCTGGAGATCTACTGGCAGGACGAGCTCGTCGTGGACGTGCCGCCGCGCACCGTGGCCCACCACGGCCCGGTCTACCAGCGGCCCGTCGAGCGGCCGGGCGAGCAGGACCTGATCGCCGCCGACAACGCCAACACGCTGGCGCGTCCGTCCACTCCGGACGAGTTGCGGGAGACCATCCTGACGATGGCCGCGTCGCCGAACCTGTGCTCGCGCGCCTGGGTCACCGACCAGTACGACCGCTACGTCCGCGGCAACACGGTGCTGGCCCAGCCGTCCGACGGCGGCGTGCTGCGCATCGATGAGGAGACCGGTCGCGGCATCGCGATCGCCACCGACTGCAACGCCCGCTACACCCGGCTCGACCCGTACGCGGGTGCGCAGCTGGCGCTGGCCGAGGCCTACCGGAACGTGGCCACCACGGGTGCCACGCCGATGGCCGTCACCAACTGCCTGAACTTCGGTTCGCCGGAGGACCCGGGCGTGATGTGGCAGTTCCAGCAGGCGGTGCGCGGCCTCGCCGACGCCTGCGCCGAGCTGGGCATCCCGGTGACCGGCGGCAACGTCAGCTTCTACAACCAGACCGGTCAGCATGCGATCCTGCCGACCCCGGTGGTCGGCGTGCTCGGCACGATCGACGACGTGACCCGCCGCATCCCCACCGGCATCGGTGGCGAGGAGGGCGAGACGCTGATCCTGCTCGGCGAGACGCGCGAGGAGTTCGGCGGTTCGGAGTGGGCGCGCGTCGCCCACGACCACCTCGGCGGCACCCCGCCGAAGGTCGACCTGGCCCGCGAGAAGCTGCTGGCCGAGATCCTGCTCGCGGGTTCCCGCGACGGCATGATCTCCGCCGCGCACGACCTGTCCGAGGGCGGTCTGGCGCAGGCGCTGGTCGAGACGGCGCTGGTCGGCGAGTGCGGTGCCCGCGTGGTGCTGCCGGAGGGCGCGGACCCGTTCGTGCAGCTGTTCTCCGAGTCCGCCGGTCGTGTCCTGGTCGCGGTCCCGCGCTCGGAGGAGCTGCGCTTCACCGACATGTGCACCGCCCGGGGCCTGCCGTGGGTCAAGGTCGGCGTTGCCGACGCGGGTTCGAACTCCCTGGACATCCAGGACGTCACCGAGATCCCGCTGCCGGAGCTCCGCGAAGCCTGGGAAGGCACCTTGCCCGAGCTGTTCGGCTGAGCCCGGACGGTCAGCTCACCTCAGGAGCCCCGACCGCGATGGTCGGGGCTCCTGTCGTTCCGGTCAGGTCCGGGGCCTGCTCGAAGACGACGCCGTCGAAGTCCGACTGCCCTTCGAACGTCGAACCGGCCAGCGTCACCTCGTCGACGAAGGTGCTGTCGGAGAACTTCACGGGCCCGTGGAAGGTGCTGCGCTGGCAGCGCACCGGGCCGCCGAAGTGCACACCGCTGAACCACGCCCGGCGGTGGAACACCGCGTCGTCGCAGCGGAACCTGCCGCTGAGCCGGCCGGTGCCGAAGGTGCTCCCGGTGAAGTAGACGTCGCCGTGGAAGACGCTGCGGCTGAGGTTGTTGCTGCTGAACAGGTGCGCGTAGCGCAGCAGGACGGTGCCGACCTTGCGGTCGGACAGCTCGAAGTACTCCAGCGTCGCCCCGGTGAGGTCGAGGTCGTAGACCGGGGCGTCGGCGTCGTCCGCGCCGGGCAGCAGCTCGCTGATCAGGCGCTGCGCGGTCAGCCGGACCTGCAGCTGGCGCTCGGCGTCGTCGGATTCCACCGGTGTCCAACGCTGCGACGACGAGTAGCGCGGGTGCTGGAACGGGCGGCGCAGGTAGGAGCAGAGCACGTCGAGGACGGTCTGGGCGTAGTCGGGGTTGCTGCGCGCCAGACCGGCCATCGCGTGCAGCGCACCCACCCTGACCTGGTCCGTTTCGTGTCCCAGCAGCTCGACGGCGCGGGCGAAGCGCTCATCGGCGACGCGGTCCCGGTCCAGCTCGGTGCGCCGGCTCTCCAGCGACTGCCGCTGCTCCTCGACCCGGCGCCGCCGGTCGTTGAGCCACAGCGCGTACAACGCCACCACGGACCCGGCCGCGAGTCCCCCGGTTCGCAGCGCGTCGGCTCCCGTGACCCGCGGGTCGAACACCAGCAATCCGACGCTGACCCCGAACAACACCACGACCGCCACCGCGATCGTCAGCACCAATCCGACCTTCCGCTCACCCACACCGGTGATTCTCCCCAAGAACGATCACCACATGCACTCCTCCCGAGGACGTCGCCGTCTCTCGCGCTCCGCGGGTGACCGGATTGCTCCGGTATTCAGGTCCCCGATTACCGGAGTGATCCGTCCCCCGAAAACGGCGGTAATCCGGGCTTCTTCGGAGGTCAGCCGTTGGCGAGGGCTTGGAGACCTGAGAGGGGGCCGTTGAAGTGGTTCTGGTCGAGGGGTCGGGGGTGTGTTGCCAGAAGGTCCAGATGAGCCAGCCGGTCGGGAGTTCTCCCGGGGAATCCGCGTAGCGGGCGACCTGGAGGGGGTTGGTGATGCCGAAGGAGCCGGCGACGCACTGGTTCCACCAGTTGGTGCTCGTGTGGATGACGGGGTAGCGGCCGGTGCGGGCGTGGTAGGTGTCGCTGAAGTCCTCGACCCACGCGGTGAGGGCCTCCCTGCTCATCTCGTAGCAGGTCTCGCCGTACGGGTTGTACTCCACGTCGAGCGCGCCGGGCAGGGTGCGGCCGTCGGCGGACCAGCCGCCGCCGTGGTCGACGAAGTAGTTCGCCTGGTCGGCGCCGCTGGAGGCGTTGGGGATCGCGAAGTGGTACGCGCTGCGGATCATCCCGACTTCGTAGGAGCCGTTGTACTGCTGCGCGAAGTGCGGGTTGGTGTAGCTGGTGGACTCGGTGGCCTTGATGTAGGCGAACCGCTTGCCCTGCCCGTACCAGGACGCTCAGTCCACGTTGCCCTGGTAGCTGGCCACGTCCATGCCGGGCACGGTGGCCTGCGGGTTCAGGTCCGGCAGCGGCAGCGGGTCGACGGGCTCGAACTTGCGGATTTGCGAGCCGAGCGTCGCGTTGTCCTCGTCGGTGATGACCTGACCCGCCTGAGCGGGCGCCGACAGCGTCGTGAATGCCAGTGCGACCATCATCACCAGGGCTGATCGACCGCGTGCCGTCATCTAGGCCTCGCATTACGGATAGTCGTGGACGGTGTCGTGCGACTACGCATCGTGCCCCGAAAGTGTGGCGAACGCTTTCCGAAAGATGAAGGTGCCGTGTTAGGTTTTGACCGGATCGGCTCAATCCGTACAGATGCGGGGCACCCGAACAGGGGTTTTGGCGAACAATTGCCAGCGCAACCTCGACGGGTGGGTTGAGCGTCTAATGGTGGGGGATCGAGCACCGTCGCCGTTCATCGACGAACCGATCGCGGACGGTAGCGGTAATTTGGGTGGTGGCCACGCAGATGGCCGCCCGACTCCGGTGCGATGACTGCTCCGGGTGCCGCACATGATGTTCGACCGCCGAGCTGATCAGGTCGTATGCTCCGACGAGATACGGCCAGCTAGGACGACGAGTGGAGGGCGCCCAGGCATGACTGGCTGGACCGCGCCGGTGCCCAGCGCTCACGAGGTGGCCGCGAAGGTGAACCGAACCGACCGACGACGCTTCGCCGCGGTCTGGGCGCAGGCCTTGATGGGGACCAGCTACGTGCCGATGACCAGCGCCGAGGTCGAGAGCCGTCTGCACGGCTACACCGACCGGCTGGTCGACGCGCTGGTCGGCGAACCCTTCGACGCCTCGCCCGCGCGGTCGGTGGGCGTCGACCTGGTCGGCGTGCACTTCACCAGCGCCGAGTCGCTGGCGCGCACGGTCGAGCTCATCGGCGGCGAGATCCTCGACGTGCTGCGGCTCGGCGACGACCCCGTGTGGCGCGGCCGGGTCGCCGCGCTGCAGGCCGCGCTGTGCTCCGGGTTCGTGCAGGCCGCGCGCAAGCGCACCCTCGACGAGCAGGAGGCCATCCGGCAGGCGGTGCTGGACGCGCGCGACGCCGTCGAGCTGGCGCTGCGCACCAGCGAGGCCCGCTTCCGCGCGATCTTCTCCGAGGCCGCCATCGGCATCGGCATCGCCGACATCGACGGCCGGATCCTCGAGGTCAACAGCTCCCTGGCGCGCATCCTCGGCCGCTCCGCCGACGACATCCGCCGGATGCAGGTCGCCGACATGGTGCACCCGGCCGACCCGGAGCGGACCTGGCGGCTCTACGAGGAGCTGCTGCGCGGCGAGCGCGAGCAGTTCCGGGTCGAGAAGCAGTTCTCGCGGCCCAGCGGCAAGACCGTGTGGACCGAGCTGTTCGTGTCGCTGATCCGCGACGACGACGGCAAGCCGCTCTACCAGGTGGCCCTGATCGAGGACGTCACCGACCGCCGTGAGCTGCAGGAACGGCTCCGCTACCAGGCGATGCACGATCCGTTGACGGCGTTGCCGAACCGGGCGCTGTTCCTCGACCGGCTCGAAGCGGTGCTCCGCCGCCACGGCCCCGAGGACCGGATCGCCCTGTGCTACATGGACCTCGACGGGTTCAAGGTCATCAACGACAGCCTCGGCCACCACGTCGGCGACGACCTGCTGGTCACCGTCGCCGAGCGGCTGGCCGCGGTCGTGCAGGGCGACGACCGGCTGGTCGCGCGGATGGGCGGCGACGAGTTCGTCATCCTGCTGCAGAACTCCTCCGGCACCGAGCAGGCCGTGGAGGTCGCTGACCGGGTGCTGTCGGCCATCGACGAGCCGATCCGCATCGACGGCCACGAGCTCACCGTGTCGGCCAGCATCGGCATCGTCGAGCGGGAGGTCGACGGGCAGACCGCGGCCGAGCTGATGCGCGACGCCGACGTGACGCTGTACTGGGCGAAGTCCGACGGCAAGGCCCGCTGGGCGCAGTTCGACCCGGAGCGCAACGCGAACGAGGTCGCCCGGCTGCGGCTAGCCGCCTCGATGCCGGCCGCGCTGGAGCGCGACGAGTTCTACGTGGACTACCAGCCGCTGATCGGCCTGCGGGACACCTCGGTGGTCGGCGTCGAAGCGCTGGTGCGCTGGGGCCACCCCGATCTGGGCAGGCTCGGGCCGGACAAGTTCATCGGGCTCGCCGAGGAGACCGGGCTGATCGTCCCGCTCGGCCGGTGGGTGCTGCGCAAGGCCTGCGAGCAGGCCAAGCGGTGGCAGGACCGGTTCGGCGACGAGGCGCCGTTCGTCAGCGTCAACCTCGCGGTCCGGCAGTCGCGCGACCCCGGCCTGGTCGAGGACGTCGCCGAGATCCTGGAGCAGACCGGGCTCGCCGCGCACCGGTTGCAGCTGGAGCTGACCGAGAGCGCGATCATGTCCACCGCCGACGAGCCGCTGGACAAGCTGCGCGCGCTCTCGCGGATGGGCGTGCGGATCGCCATCGACGACTTCGGCACCGGCTACTCCAACCTCGCCTACCTGCGGCACCTGCCGGTCCACGAGCTCAAGATCGCCGGCTCGTTCATGGAGGGCCTCCGCGACGCCGAGCGCGCCGACCCGGTCGACGCCCGCATCGTCGGCACCCTGGTCGACCTGGCCCACACGCTGGGGCTCACGGTCACCGCCGAAGGCGTCGAAACCCAGGCCCAGGCGCGCCGGATGGCCGAGATCGGTTGCGAGACCGGGCAGGGCTACCTCTGGGCCAAGCCCGGCAACCCCGCCGCCGTCACCGACTACATCGCTTCCCACCTGGAGTGACCCCGTTCCGGCGGGACTTCTGCTCCCGGGTGCGACCCCCGCGCAGGACCGCTGCCGAGTTGACCAGCGCCAGGTGGCTGAAGGCCTGCGGGAAGTTGCCGGCGAAGCAGCCGGACTCGCCGTCGAACTCCTCCGAGTAGAGGCCGACGTCGTTGGCCATGCCGATGAGCTCGGAGAACATCCCCTCCGCCTCCTCGCGGCGGCCGCAGTAGGCCAGCGCGTCGACCATCCAGAACGAGCAGGCCAGGAACGCGCCCTCCCGCCCGGTCAGGCCGTCGACCTCGTTCGGCCGCTCCGTGGTGGTGTAGCGGTCGACCAGCACGCCGTGCTGCAGCTCGCGCTGGACGACGTCGACGGTGCTGCGCATCCGCTCGTCCGCCCCGGACAGGAAACCCACGGCGGGCAGCAGCAGGACCGAGGCGTCCAGCGCCGTACCGCCGTAGAACTGGGTGAACGCGCCGAGATCCGGGTTCCACGCCCGGCGCAGCACGTCCTCGCGAACCTGCTCGCGCAGCTCCCGCCAGTGCTCGACTGGCCCCGGCAGCCCGTCCTCCTCGGCGCCGCGCACCGCGCGGTCGAAGGCGACCCACACCATCACCTGCGAGTGCGTGAAGTGCCGGTCCGGTCCGCGCACCTCCCACAGGCCGCGGTCGGGCTGCCGCCAGATCCGCTCCAGGTGGGTGAGCATGCCGCGCTGCACCGCCCACGACTCCTCGCTCTCCACCAGGCCGCGCTCGCGGGCCAGGTGCAGCGCGTCCATCACCTCGCCGTAGACGTCCAGCTGCGTCTGCCGGTAGGCGGCGTTGCCGACCCGCACCGGGCCCACGCCCCGGTAGCCCGGCAGCCAGTCCACCTCCCACTCGATCAGGTGCCGTTCGCCGCCGACGCCGTACATGATCTGCAGGTCAGCGGGGTCGCCGGCCACCGCCCGGACCAGCCAGCGCCGCCACGCCTCGGCCTCGGCGGTGCAGCCGAACTCGTCGAGGGCCAGCAGCACCAGCGTCGCGTCGCGCAGCCAGCAGTAGCGGTAGTCCCAGTTGCGGTTTCCCGGCACGGCTTCTGGCAGGGAGGTCGTGGGGGCGGCGATGATGCCGCCGGTCGGCGCGTAGGTCAGCGCCTTGAGGGTGGCCAGCGAGCGGCGCACGGCCTCGGAGTGCGGACCGTCGTAGACGATCTTGCCGGACCAGTCGGCCCAGAACTGCTCGCACTCCAGCAGTTCCTGCTCGGGGTCCATCGGTGGCGGCAGCACGTCGGGATTCGACGCCCACTGCATCACCCAGGCCATGCGCTCACCGGCCGAAACCGTCCCGGTGTAGCGGTGGGCGCGCTCGCCGTCGACCCGGTGGGGCAGTTCCTCGCCGCGCAGCACCGCGGTGTGCGGACCGGCGAGGGCGAGGACGTACTCGTCGAGCACGGGTTCGGTCTCCTGGACCCGTCGCACCCACGGCACCGAGTCGCCGTAGTCGAAGCGCAGCACCCAGTCGAGCTGGAACCCGACCTCGCCGGTGACTCCCTCGACGATCCGCACCACGCACGGTTCGCCGTGCTGGTTCGTCTCGTGCGGCGGCATGAAGTCGATCAGCCGCAGCACGCCGTGGTCGGTGTGGAACTCGGTTTCCAGCACCAGCGAGTCGTCCCGGTAACGGCGGCGGACGTCGCGCACCTGCCCGGTCGGGGCGATCGACCAGTGCCCGTCGCCCGATCCGCCCAGCAGCCGCGAGAAGCAGGCCGCCGAGTCGAACCGGGGCAGGCACAACCAGTCGAGCGAGCCGTCCGCGCCGACCAGCGCCGCCGTCCGCAGGTCGGACAGCAGCGCGTACTCCTCGATCAACCTGGGCCCGGTCACCCCGCCGACACTAGGTTCGACGAGGGCGACCGGCCAACCGTCGATCGAGTTACGCGGCAAGCACCGAAGGTGCTTTCTCCTTCACCACCTCAGCAGCTGGCACCGCTGGTCATGTTCCCCCACCCGCACCGCCAAGCAAGTTGAGAAGGGCGTTCACCCTTGCTCCTCGGCGAATTGGATGAGGACTGCGTTGGGGATGACCGCCTGGACCGCTTCGTGGAGGTTGAGGCCGAGGTCGTAGCCGCCGAGGACGTCGGGCAGCCAGGAGCCCGGGACCGTGCGGTAGCCGGGCCAGTCCTCGGGCACCCGCGAGGCCGAGGTGCAGGCGGGGACCAGCGTGGTGCCGTCGGACATCTCCGCGGTGTAGACGTTGCGGTCCTCGGCGGAGGGCGCGTAGAGCATGACCTCGCCGGCCAGCACGGCCTTCGGCAGGTCGTCCTCGGGGCGCTCGCCGTCGGCGATCTCGTCGAGCACGCGTTCCAGGTCGTTGCTCGGCTCGGGCCGGTGCAGCATCAGGTCCGAGGGGACGTACTGCTCGTTGAACTGGAACTCCTCGTCGATCTCGCCGTTCTCATCGATGCGGTACGCACCCACGACGCCCTCGGGCGGCATGTCGCCCTCCTCGTCCTGCGCGTAACCGGGATCGGCGATGTACAGCCAGGTGTTCGGGTTCTCCTTGGCGTGCGCGCGCATCTCGTCGGTGATCGGCGGCGTGGGTTCGGTCATGGGGATCGAGACTCCGTTAGCTCGGCTGGACAAGAACACGCCCCGCGACTGCCGAGCGTTCCCGTTGAAGGGTCCCATTCTTCGCCCGGAGTGGTCCGAAGAGGTCAGTCCGCCGTTTTGAGGTGCCATCCCGCCTGCCGAAGGGGGAGACTTGAATCCCGGGCTTGCGGGGGAGGGGTGTTCGATGATCGGTCAGCGGGAAGCGCTGCGGATGTTCGGATGCGAGGTCTTCGATCCGTCGGGGCAGCGGATCGGCATCGTGGGCCAGCTGTTCATCGACGACGACACCGAGCAACCCGCGTGGATCACGGTCCAAACCGGTCTCTTCGGCACCAACGAGAGCTTCGTCCCGCTCGACGGCGCGGCGTTCGACGGCGACACGCTGACCGTCTCGGTCGGCAAGGAGGCCGTGCGCCTGGCTCCGCGCGTGGATCTCGACCAGGGCGACCTGCCGCTGGCCACCGAGCGGGCGCTGTACCGCTACTACGGCATGACCTACGGCGTTGACCCCGAGGCCGCCGAGGGCGAGGGCGAGCAGTCCGACGAGTACGTGGAGTCGGTCCGGCTGCGCTTGCGGCGCTGGGTAGCAGCCACCCGCTAGAGCGTCCACACCCTCAGTTATATTGAGTACGCACTGTTACCTCTACTTGCGGGTAGCAACTGGGAAATCCGGCGATCGCCGGGCCGATCGGCCCCTTGCGCGCACCACGGTTTCAGCTGCTCATTCCCGGTAAGGCGGACTTCATTGGGAATGCGTTAACCCCAACGTCCGATTGTTTGGCGCAAAATCGCCAACGTCGCCCATACGAGTGGGCTCGCTGGTTACGTTCCGCTCTGAAACACCTCCGCTCGGCCCCACCCGAGCGGAACCGTTTGAAGGAGGGGAACGCATGAGGAAGCTGCTCTTCGGCACCGGGGCAGGGGTTGCCGCGGCGGCGCTCGTGTTGGCCGGAGCTCCCGCCGGCGCACAGCCGCAGGTCGAACTCGCCCCGCTGACCCTGCACCCGCAGGCTCAGTCCAGGGACACCGCGGACGTCTACATCATCAACCTCAAGGACGGCATCGCCCCGCAGGGCGTCGCCGAGGAGCTGGGTGTTCAGGCCCGGCACACCTACACCAAGTCGATCAACGGCTTCTCCGCGAAGCTGACGCCGGACCAGCTGGCCAAGGTCCGCGCGAACGACAAGGTCCAGAACATCTCGCAGAGCTACCGCATGGCGGTCGAGCCGAACACGAAGCCGGCCGCCGCCGGCTCGTGGGGCCTGGACCGCATCGACCAGCCGGCCCTGCCGCTGGACGACAGCTACACCCCCAACGGCAACGGTGAGGGCGTGACCGCCTACATCATCGACACCGGCATCGCGCCCGACCACCCGGACTTCGGTGGACGCGCGTCGGTCGGCTTCGACGCCACCGGCGGTGACGGCATCGACAAGCAGGGCCACGGCACGCACGTCGCCGGCACCATCGGCTCCACCACCTACGGTGTCGCCCCGGCCGCCAAGCTCGTCGGCGTCCGCGTCCTGGACGACCAGGGCCAGGGCACCACCGAGTCCGTCGTCGGCGGCATCGACTGGGTCGCGCAGAACCACGACCCGAACTCCGTCGCCAACATGTCGCTGGGCGGCCCGAAGGACCCGGCGCTCGACGAGGCCGCGACCAACCTGGTCAACAGCGGCGTGTTCCTCGCCGTCGCCGCCGGCAACGAGTCCCAGGACGCCGAGCAGGTGTCCCCGGCCAGCGCCGAGGGCGTGTTCACCACGGCCGCGTCGGACAACACCGACACCTCCGCCGAGTTCACCAACTTCGGCGCCACCGTCGAGGGCTACGCCCCCGGCGTGGACATCGTCTCCACCATCCCCGGTGGCGGCACCGAGGCGATGAGCGGCACCTCGATGGCCAGCCCGCACGTGGCTGGCGTCGGCGCGCTGTTCCTGGCCGCCAACCCGGGCACCGCTCCGGCCGACGTCATCAAGGGCCTGCAGGGCCAGGCCTCGGCGGGCGTCGTCCAGGGAGCCCCGCAGGGCACCCTCGCCGACCTGCTGCAGATCGGCGACCTGTGATCGCCTGAAGCGGTAGAGCGCCGTCGCGGGCCCTTCCTGAGCGCTTCAGGGAGGGCCCGCGGTGCTTGCAGGCTGCTGCATTCGGGGGTATCGGGGACTCCGCTGATCGGGCTTCATCGCGTTCTCGCCCAACTTGTCCGGCGAAAGTCGGTTCCGGCGGTCGTTCCCGGTGGATACGTTGCCAACAACAGGGGGAGCTCAGTGTCCATTGCGGTGCCCGCGCCTGGTTCGGGGCGGGTGTCGCCGGGGCACATCGAGGAGGGATGTGCCGTGTTACCCGGATACACCGAGGAACTGACCAAGACCTCGACCGAGGTCGCGGAGCCGGGCGGAGAGCCGGCCGCGCCGGAACAGCTCAGCCAGCGCGCCGTGCAGGCGCAGGTCGCATCGGTCACCCGCGCGGCCCGGGCGCAGGCGGGCAGCGGCGGAGTGCTGCAGGTCGTGCACGGGGCCAAGCGGGTCGGCTGGGCCGCCTACGAGCTGCAGGCCAGCGCCACGCACCTGGTCCAGGGCGTCGCCAAGCCGCCCTACGCGCAGACCGGAACGCTGGACTCGCTGGAGTCGCGCAAGCTCGCCGAGGGCGTGCGCTACCAGGTGCTCTACGACCGTTCCGCGCTGGCCAGGCCGCCGCAGCTGGACATCACCACCAAGCTGGTCGCGATGGGCGAGCAGGCGCGGGTGATCCACGTGGCGCCCACCAAGCTGATCATGGTGGACAACGAGATCGCGCTGCTGCCGCTGACCGTGACCGAGACGTCGGTGGAGAGCGCGGTCGTGGTGCGCAGCTCGGCGATGCTGGCGGCGATCGCCCGCATCTTCGAGGACCTGTGGCGCTACGCGGCGCCGTTCACGGCCAACCAGGACCTCGACGGCAACGAGCTGCGGCCCACCGAGGAGGAGCGGTGGATCCTGTCGCTGCTGGCCTCGGGCGCCACCGATGACACCATCGGCAGGCTGATGGGCTTCAGCGCTCGCACCGCGCACCGCAGGGTGCGGGAGCTGATCTCGCGGCTCGGCGTCGAGACGCGGTTCCAGGCCGGCATGCAGGCGGTCAAGCTCGGCTGGCTGTGAATCGATCAGGCGCCTCGGCCCCGGTTCTGCACATCTGAGCACCGGAACCGAGGCGCACGATCGCCCGCTCCGCTTCGGCGGCGGTGGGCGGTTTCGCGTCGTCCGATCGGTCCTCACCGGAACCGCCCCCACTAAACTCCTGGCCATGCCGAAGCGCGGTGCTGTGGATCCCGGGGAGATGCGCGAGGCGGTCACCGCCGTCCGCGACTGGCTCGACGACCCGGAACGCCGGCCCGCCAGACCCGAACTCGCCCAGGCCGTGCGCCTGAGCCTGCGGACGCTGGAGCAGATCGCGCCCGGAAACAGCGTCGAGGTCCGCGTCCCGCCGTTCGCGGCCGTCCAGTGCGTCGAAGGCCCGCGACACACCCGGGGAACCCCGCCGAACGTCGTCGAAACCGACCCGCGCACCTGGCTGCGGCTCGCCACGGGTCACCTGACCTGGGACGAAGCCGTCGCGGACGGCCTGCTCACCGCCTCCGGCTCCCGCTCCGACGTCTCCGCGTGGCTCCCACTCGTCCGAGTGGACCAGCGCTGAAGGCGTGAGCACCTGCTACTAGCGGTGATGAGATGGCTGACACGCTTCGGGTGGGGTTCGCCCAGGTTTCGGGCGTCTTACACTGAGGTGTAACTCCGGCTCCGTCCTCCAGGGAGTTCTCGGTGGTCACCGACCGTCCGGCTAGTGCCAGCACGACAACGGACCTGCCCTTTCCGACCTTCGACACCTCCGCCGACGCCATCGAACGGGACATCCCGCGCGAGGAGTGCGGCGTTTTCGGCGTGTGGGCCCCTGGCGAAGAAGTCGCCAAGCTCTCCTTCTACGGGCTCTACGCCCTCCAGCACCGAGGCCAGGAAGCCGCCGGCATCGCCGTCGGCGACGGCTCCCAGGTGGTCGTCTACAAGGACTTGGGCCTGGTCAGCCAGGTGTTCACCGAGCAGACGCTCGCTTCGCTGCACGGCCACGTCGCGGTCGGTCACTGCCGCTACTCCACCACCGGTGGGGGCTCTTGGGAGAACGCGCAGCCGACCTTCCGCACCACCGGTGCCGGCAGCGGCCTCGCGCTCGGCCACAACGGCAACCTGGTCAACACCGCCGAGCTGATGGACCGCGCGGGCGAGTTCGGCACGGTCGACGGCGGCAACCTGTCGTCCCCGGCCAACGGCTGCGAGCGCGCCACCAGCGACTCCGACCTGGTCACCGGCATGCTCGCGGCCAAGGCCGCGGACATCGGCCTGGAACAGGCCGCGATGGAGCTCTTCCCCACCGTCTCCGGCGCGTTCTCGATGGTGTTCTGCGACGAGGACACCCTCTACGCGGTGCGCGACCCGCAGGGCGTGCGCCCGCTGGTGCTCGGCAGGCTGGAACGCGGCTGGGTCGTGGCCAGCGAGACCGCAGCGCTGGACATCGTGGGCGCGTCGTTCGTCCGCGAGGTCGAGCCCGGTGAGCTGCTGGCCATCGACGCCGACGGCCTGCGCTCGCAGTCCTTCGCCAGCCCCAAGCCCAAGGGCTGCGTCTTCGAGTACGTCTACCTGGCGCGCCCGGACACCACGATCTCCGGCCGCACGGTGCACGGCACCCGCGTGGAGATCGGCCGCCGGCTGGCCAAGGAGCACCCGGTCGACGCCGACCTGGTCATCCCGGTCCCGGAGTCGGGCACCCCGGCCGCGGTCGGCTACGCCCAGGCCTCCGGCATCCCGTACGGCAACGGCCTGGTGAAGAACTCCTACGTGGGCCGGACCTTCATCCAGCCCTCGCAGACGATCCGCCAGCTCGGCATCCGGCTCAAGCTCAACCCGCTGCGCGAGGTCATCCGCGGCAAGCGGCTGGTCGTGGTCGACGACTCCATCGTGCGCGGCAACACCCAGCGCGCGCTGGTGCGGATGCTGCGCGAGGCCGGAGCCGTCGAGGTGCACGTGCGGATCGCCTCGCCGCCGGTGAAGTGGCCGTGCTTCTACGGCATCGACTTCGCCTCCCGCGCCGAGCTGGTCGCCAACGGCCTCGACGACGACGGCGTGCGCCGCTCGATCGGTGCCGACAGCCTCGGCTACGTCTCGCTCGACGGCCTGATCGCCGCCACCGAGCAGCCGCGCAACCGGTTGTGCGCGGCGTGCTTCGACGGCGAGTACCCGATCCCGCTGCCGGACGACGCGCGGATCGGCAAGTACCTGCTCGAAGGCCTCGGCAACGAGCGCGGGGTGGCCGGTCCGGCCGAGCCCGTGCTGCCCAGTGGTTACGGGGCGGAAGACGCCCTGCAACGGCCCTGACCTCGCCGTAGCCGCGTAGCGTTGGCCGTGCCAGGATTGCGCGTCCGGCGAATCGCAAATCGCACTAGATGTGGAGCCAGTCGTGTCCGAAGACCTGATCGCAGGGTCTGCCCAACCCGAAACCCCGAAGGCCACCTACGCCGCGGCGGGAGTGAGCATCGAGGCCGGTGACGAGGCGGTGGAGAAGATCCGCCCCTGGGCGGAGCGCGCGACCCGGCCGGAGGTGCTCGGTTCCCTCGGTGGGTTCGCGGGCCTGTTCCAGCTCAAGCTCGACCGCTGGAAGGAGCCCGTGCTGGCCTCCTCCACCGACGGGGTGGGCACCAAGCTGGCCGTCGCGCAGGCGATGGACAAGCACGACACGGTCGGCATCGACCTGGTCGGCATGGTCGTCGACGACCTGGTGGTGGCCGGCGCCGAGCCGCTGTTCCTGCAGGACTACATCGCGGTCGGCCAGGTCGTCCCGGACCGGATCGCGGAGCTGGTCAAGGGCATCTCCGAGGGCTGCGTGCAGGCGGGCTGCGCGCTGCTGGGCGGGGAGACCGCCGAGCACCCGGGCATGATGGCGCCCGGCGAGTACGACATCTCCGCCACCGGCGTGGGCGTCGTGGAGGCCGACGGGATGCTGGGGCCGGACAAAGTCCGCCCCGGCGACGTGGTCATCGCGATGGGCTCGTCCGGTCTGCACTCCAACGGCTACTCGCTGGCCCGGCACGTGCTGCTGGACCTGGCGCGGATGCCGCTGGACGGCCACGTGGAGGAGTTCGGCCGCACCCTCGGCGAGGAGATGCTGGAACCGACCCGGATCTACACCAAGGACTGCCTGGCGCTGGCCGCCGAGGCGGAGGTGCGGACGTTCGCGCACGTCACCGGTGGTGGTCTCGCACAGAACCTGGCGCGGGTCATCCCGTCCGGCCTGACCGCGACGCTGGACCGCGGCACCTGGACGCCGGCTCCGGTGTTCCGGATGATCGCCCAGCGCGGCCGGGTCGAGGCCGAGGAGATGGAGCGGACCTTCAACATGGGCATCGGCATGGTCGCCGTGGTCACCGCGGAGGACGTCGACCGCGCCCTGGCCGTGCTCACCGCCCGCCACGTCCCCGCCTGGGTCCTCGGCGAGGTAGCCAAGCAACCGACCGTCGAAGGTGCCGAAGAGGACGACCGGGTCGTCCTGCGCGGCAACCACCCCCGCTTCTGACGAGAAGGGCACGGCACCCGTGGTGCCGTGCCCTTCTTCACGTCAGGCAAGAGACGAAGTCGCTTTTCTCCTTGCCCCGAGCAAGCACCGCCGCTCGGATTCCGCCACCCGCACTGCTGCGCAAAGCGACCACGGGACCGGAAAAAGAGAAGCCGGGTCGTGCGGGCCGCCTCTCGGCGGGTGGCACTGCAAGGCTCCAGCCGAACGGTATTCCCAGCAGGCGATAGTTGGAGCCCGGGGGCACGCGCACGACGCCGGCACCCGTAACAACGAACCGGTGCCGCTGAGGATTCCCGAGCGTCGCGACGATCACCCGTTGGAGGGCCGTCAAGCGCGCAGCACCAGGGGCGGTGCGGGAGTTGATCCCGCGCCGCCCCTGACGCTTTTTCCGTGTTCAGCCCCGTTTTCCGGGTGTTCTGCAGACGTGAGTGGCGGGGGGGGGGGGGGGCGCCGGGGGCCCCCCCCCCGGCGCGCCGCGGGCCGCCCCCCCGCCCCCCCGCCACTCACGTCGTGCTCCTCTTGGGTCCTTCGAGCTAAGCGACGCACTCCGCCTTCGAGCGAACAGCGTTCAACCGCTGTTCTCGCTGGAGGAATGCGTCAACGTCGACCGTAGTCGTAGTCGTCGTACCCGTCGTCGTACGAGTCATCGCGGTCTTCGCTGGACCACTCGCCGGACTCAGAGGTCGACAGCTCGCGCTGCAGCGCCTCTATGTCCATGGACGGGGAACTGTACTTAAGCTCGCGGGCCACCTTCGTCTGCTTGGCCTTAGCCCGGCCGCGCCCCATGGCTCGACCCCCTCGCACAGGGTGTGCGGGGCGGACAGGGGAAAGCCGGCCCCGCATGATCTCGACAACTTTTCCTGTAACTACCGTACCGTGTCGAGGCGGTTGAACGCGACGTGGTGCCGTGAGTTGGCGGCCGTGTCTTGGGTGATGTGTCCCTCGCCCGATTCGATCACGCCTCCGGTGCGGCTCCGAGGACGCCGTGAGTCGCGCGAAGCGGCTCGTCCGCGACATGACACGATGCTCGCTGTGCCAGAGCCGTTCGTCGCCTACCTGAGGGTTTACGAGCCCCTGTCGTCGTTCGAGTCACCGCTGCGCGAGGAAGTCGAGGACGCGGTGCACCGGGGGTCCGTGGACCCGTTCGACGCGGGGCTGTGGGAGCAGCACCTGTGGCTGCGCAGTCAGCTGTCCGCACCGCCCAGGCTGCTGCCCGGCGAGAACGCCGACGGCGAGGTCCAGGGCGTGGGCGGTGTTCTCGTGCTGGATCCGAAGGACGTGCCCACCGCTCCTGCCGCGACCGTGGGTCCCGGGCCGCTGGTGTGCCCGCTGGACGTGCGCGGACGCGCCGCTGCGGCGCTGGTGGGCTTCCTGGGCGACGCGGAGATCCCGCTGCGCACGGCGGCCCTGCCGGAGTCGGTGGAGAAGGCCCGCACGCGCGCGGGCGCGGTGGTCAGCGAGCTCTCCGGTGGTGCGGTGCACGTCCTGTCGTCGACGTGGACGGTGCCGCTGCCCTGGTTCGTCGTGGTGGATCCCACCGAGCGCTGCGTGTTCACCGAGCCCGAGCGCCGCCGCGTCTGCTGGCGGGTCGCGATGGCCGACGCCCGGCGCCGGGTGGCCCGCGCGCACTCGGTGGCCAAGCAGTCGATCGGCGAGGACGGCCCGACCCGGATCCTCAAGGAGACCGGGCGCTGGCTGGAGCGCTTCCACCCGCACAGCGCCGTCGAGCTCGACTACGGCGGGCTCGTCCAGCTCATGACCCAGGCCGACCTCGACGCCGACACCTCGGCCGAGGACGTCCACGCCGTCGTCGACGCGATGGAAGCCGACGACGCCGAAGAGGTCGCCACCCGCTACGAGCAGCTCCGCGACTTCTGGGCGGAATTCGCAGCCCGCGAACACCACAACTGACCGGACCCCAAGCCGCCAGTTCCGCACCCGACCCGTGCCGAACCCTCGATTACCGCAGTAATCCGGAACCTGATTACGCCGGTAATGGGGTGCGGAGCCCGGGGGGTCACCTTCGGGACCCGGATTACCGGCGTAATCCGTTCACCGAATACCGGCGTAATCGGGCACCCGGCCGGGGTTGGGTCAGGGGTGGCAGCGGATTTCGCCGTTGAGGACTGCGAACCAGCCTTGGTCCGCGTCGCGCCAGGTGTGCCAGGCCGCGGCGAGGGTTTCGAGTTCGTCCGCGGTGGTCAGGCCGTGGGCGATGGCTTGGGTGGCGAAGGTGGACTGGCGGATGCGGTCCGCCCAGAGATCTCCCCACCAGGCGCGTTCCGACGGCGTGGCGAAGCACCAGGCCGAGGCCGTGCACTCGATGTCGGTGAAACCGGCCTGCAGGGCCCAGCTCTTGAGGCGCTTGCCGCCGTCGGGGTGGCCGTCGTTGCGCTCGGCGACGGCGCGGTAGAGCTCCAGCCAGCGGTCCATGCCCGGGTGGTCCGGTGACCAGCGCATGCCGCCGTAGTCGGCGTCGCGGGCGGCGACCACGCCGCCGGGACGGCACACGCGGCGCATCTCGCGGAGCGCTGCGACCGGATCGGTGAGGTGCTGCAGGACCTGGTGGGCGTGCACGACGTCGAATGAGTCGTCGGCGAAGGGCAGCCGGTAGACGTCGGCGGTCTCGAACTCGACGTTGTCCAGCCCGCGCTCGGCCGTGGCGGAGCGGGCGAGCGCCAGCGGGTCCTCGACGTTGTCGATGCCCAGCACCCGACCTGGCGCGACCCGCTCGGCGAAGTCCAGGGTGATCGTCCCCGGCCCGCATCCCACGTCCAGCACCTGGGCACCGGGGCGGAGGTCGTCGAGCAGGTAGCCGGCGGAGTTCTCCGCGGTCCGCCACCGGTGCGACCGCAGCACGCTCTCGTGGTGCCCGTGCGTGTAGGTGTCCTGTGCGCTCATCCCTCACCATCCCAGATGTTGGGAAATTTGTTCCGACATATGATCATAACGACCAAGAGTGCCTGGTGAGAAGACTTCACGAATGACGGAACGCGATTTCAATGGAAATCAGGAACTCGAGTTCCACTGAAACCGGGTTCCCGATTTCCATCGGAATCGGGTGTTCGGGAGGAGTCAGGCGAGGGCGCCGGGGATGAGGCGGATCGAGCCGACCGGGTGGCCGCCGCCGAGGACGGGTTCCTCGGCCAGGTCCTCCAGGCCCGTGATGCCGAGCTGCGCCAGGATTCCGGCAGCGATGGGCAGGCGCGCGCGGCTCGCGCCGTCGGCGATCTTGATCGCTGCGGCGCGCCCGTCCGGCAGCGCGAACGCGAAGACGCCCTCGGCGCCGATCTTGCTGATCAGGCCCGGAACGGCGGCCATCAGCCGGGTGTCCTCCCGGTCGGTGCCCGCCACCAGCCACGGGTGCTCGCGCATCGCGTCCCCGACCGGGGTGCTGACCAGGCCCTGGAACACCCGGGCCAGCCCGCTCAGCGAGATCGCGAACAGCGGAGCGCCGCAGCCGTCGACCGCCGTGTTCGCCAGCGGCTCACCGGCCAGCTCCACCGCGGTCTCGGCGATCGCGACCTGCAACGGGTGCTTCGGGTTCAGGTAGTCGGCCGTGGGCCAGCCGTTGATCACGCAGGTCGCCAGCATCGCGGCGTGCTTGCCGGAGCAGTTCATGGTGATCCGCCGCGGCACCGACGCGCCCAGGCGCGCGGCCTCGCCCAGCGGCAGGTCCGGCGGGCAGCCCAGGTCGTCCTCGGTCAGCGAGAAGCGCTCCAGCAGCTCGCCGACGCGCCGCAGGTGACCCTCCTCGCCGCTGTGCGAGGAGGCCGCGAGAGCCAGGTCGGCGGAGGGCAGTTCGAGCCCGCAGCGCAGCATCCCGGCCGCCTGAGCGGGTTTGAGCGAGGAGCGCGGGTACATCGGAGCGGTCGCATCACCCAGCGAGAGCAGGGGTGCACCGTCCGGGTCGATCACCACCACCGAACCGTGGTGCAGGCCTTCCCGAAGTCCACTTCGGACGATCTCGACGAGTGGAACAGGTTGGATCAACGCCGGTCTCGCTCCTCAGCCAGAAGGTCATCCACCGACGCAGCGCCCTCCCGGTAGCGGCGGGCGATCTCTGCGTTGAGTCGATCCACGACCTGCTGAACCTCGCGACGGCGCTGCGAGACCGAGTCCTCCTCGGCGGTGTAGGCGCTCAGCGCCTGGTCCAGTTTCTCATCGGACAGCGACATGACGTCGGACAGGTCCACGTCCGACACCAGCGCTTCGACGTGCCTGCGGTGGGCCTCGGCGCGCGAGGGCTCGGTGGTCTGGTACCGGCCGGATCCGGTCGCCGGCCCCACCGCGTTGTCGGACAGGATGTTGACCAGCTGCTCGACCACCGACCGCGAACCGTCCTCGCGCCGGCGGCGCTGCTCCGCGCGCACGATGTCGATGCGGGCGTGCAGCACCCGGCGCAGGTAGGACAGGTCGGTCTCTTCCTGGGCGGCCTCGTCCCGCAACGCGCGCACAGCACCCAGCGCGTGTTGTTCGATGCCACTCGTGTAGTCCGGGGACAGGACCCTGTCGATACGGCGCCGTCCACCCGGGCGGACTTCGATCACGTGGCCATCCTCCGGCAATTCGGTCGAGCTCGCCAACATTTCGGGTGATGTCGTTACGACAACAGTGTGACGCCGACCGTTCAATCAGCGTTCCTCGATGTTCGAAACGACCCTGATCGGGCGATCGGCACGCCTCAAGGCATACCCGCCCTGTCAAATGCCGACGTCACTCGACGCGGAGAACTTGAGGACCGTTACCGAAACTAACCTGTCAGCGACCACGCAGCCGGTCGGCGGCCAGCCGTCCGGGTGGCTCACCGGTGTCCGGCGGCACCGAGTCCGGATCGACCGCCGCGGCCACCGCGCGCTCCTCCGCCGGGTCCCCGGCCATCAGCTCGGCGTCGACCGGTGCCGAGCGCTTGACCAGCGCCAACGCCACCGGTCCGAGTTCGTGGTGCTGCACGACGCTGCCCACCCGGCCGACCTTGCGGTCGCCGTGGAACACCGGGTCGCCGGTCTCCGGCGAGACCTCCACCGAACCGTCCAGGTGCAGCAGCACCATCCGGCGCGGCGGCTTGCCCACGTTGTGGACCTTCGCGACCGTCTCCTGGCCCCGGTAGCAGCCCTTGGCCACGTGCGCGGCGAGGTGGATCCAGCCCAGCTCGTGCGGGATCGAGCGGTCGTCGGTGTCCAGCCCGACGCGCGGGCGCAGCGCCTCCACGCGCAGCGCCTCGAACGCCATCGTCCCCGACGGGCGGATGCCGGCGTCGGTGAGCTTGAGCCACCACTCCACCAGCGACTCGCGCGGAACCAGCAGGTCGTAGGTCTGCAGCGCGCGGAACGGCACGTTGCGCACGAAACCGCCGCCCGGCAGGGCGCGCACCTCGTAGGCCCCGGAGGGGACCTCGGTGAAGCCGGCGAGGATGCCGCCGGCGTCCGGGCCCATCGCGGTCAGCACCGCGAGCTCCGAGGCGGCGTCGCGCGGTTCCACCTTCGACCAGAACCGCATCGCGTCCAGGTACTGCAGCAGCGTCTGCCTGCCGTCGACGCCGATCGTCGGCAGCGCGCTGGTGGCCTCCGCGCCCGCATCGGTGTCCAGGTACACCACGCCGTCGTGGTGGGCGACCATCATGTGGCTGTCCACCCGGCCGTGGGTGTCGAGCACCAGCGCCTCGGTGCCCTGCCCGTCCGGCAGTTCCGTGAGGTGCTGCGAGAGCACCAGGTGCAGCCAGCTCAGCCGCTCCTCGCCGGGAACGGCGATGACCTCGCGGTGCGAGCGGTCCACCAGCACCGCCGAGCGGGCGGCCGAGCGCTGCTCGGCGAACGGGTCCCCGAAGTGCCAGGGCACACCGACGTCCACCGACTCCTCCGGCGCGGGCACCGCGCCCGGCAGATCCAGCAGGGGTGAACTCATCAGCGCTCCTTGAACTTCGTGCTCGTGCGACACCGGGTTCAGCCGATGTCGGCGGCCTGGCATTCCCGGCAGGTGCCGGACAGCGCCAGGTGCGTGGCGTCGAGTGCGAATCCGTGCTCGCGGCGAAGCTTGTCCGCCAGCTCGTCCATCGTCTCGGTGGCCACCTCGTCGATCCGCCCGCAGCGGTGGCACGCGAGGTGGACGTGCTCGTGCTCCTCGGCGGAGTAGGTCGGCGCACCGTGGCCGAGGTGCGTGTGCCGCACCAGACCGAGCTGTTCGAGCAGGTCGAGCGCCCGGTAGACGGTGGTGATGTTGATCGTCGGCGCGGTCTCCTGCACCTTCTTGCAGGCCTGCTCGGGGGTGGCGTGCCCCAGCTCGCGCACGGCGTCGAGCACCAGCTGGCGCTGCGGCGTCATGCGCATGCCCCGCTGGTGCAAGGTGCTGCGCAGCGATCCCTGGTCGCTCAATGCCCGCTCCCGTGCTCGGCGCGCTCGGATGGAAAATCCCACCTCGATCGTAACCTCCGGGGGCGCTGCCGGAACTGGACGCTCTACGCTCGCGGCATGCGCGTACTGGCACTTCTGGACGGGACCCTCGTCGACCCCGAAGCCCCGCTGTTCCGGGCGGACGACCTCGGGGTGATGCGGGGAGACGGCTGCTTCGAGACGATCCTGGTCGTCAACCGCGAGCCGCGCGAGCTCGGTCCGCACCTGGACCGGATGGAGCGCTCGGCCCGGCTGATGCAGATGCCGCTGCCGGAGCGCACTGCCTGGGAACGCGCTGGTCAGGCCGTCATCGACACGTGGCCGTGGGACTCCGAGCCGGAGATGGGCCTGAAGTTCGTCTGCACCCGAGGCATCGACGGCGGCGACGGCACGCCGCACGGCTTCGCGATGGGCATGGACGTCGGCCCCGACACCAAGCGCAAGCGGGACAGCGGCGTCCACGTCGTGACCCTTGACCGCGGCTACCCCTCGGACCTGATGGAACGCGCCCCGTGGCTGCTGCTGTCGGCCAAGACCCTGTCCTACGCGGTGAACATGGCCGCGATCCGGGAAGCCGAGTCGCGCGGCGCCGACGAGGTGATCTTCACCGCCAGCGACGGCGTCGTGCTGGAAGGCCCCACGTCGACGGTGGTGCTGGCCCAGGGCCGCAAGCTGCTGACCACGCCGCCCACCTCGGGAGTCCTGCGGGGCACCACCCAGGGCGCGCTGTTCCGCGCGGCCGAGCGGGCCGGCTGGGAAACCGAGGTGGTCAACTTCCCCACCTCGGCCCTCTTCGAATCCGACGGCGTCTGGCTCGCCTCGAGCATCCGCCGCCTGACCCAGGTCCGCTCCATCGACGGCACCTCGGTCAAGGCCGACGACGCACTGCACACCGAAATCGCCGACCTCTACGAGTCGAACTACCGCTCTTAGTTGCCCAGGTGGGGTGAGGAGAAAGCACCCCCGGTGCTTGCCTGACGTCCGTCAGCCGACGACTCGGTCGAGCTTTGCTGAGAGGCGGGGCTGCAGCTCGTGCTGCGAGGTTGCGCGCTCCTCGACGTAGGCGAGGGCGCCGTCGACCACGCCGTAGAGGCGGCTGGCCGCGGTGACGTCCTCGCCGCTCGGGGTTCGCAGCACGGCGTCCGTGCCGAACTCCCAGGTCGTGGTGTTGCGCGGGGTTCCGATGAACAGCTCGGTGACGCCGGTCGAGTGCATCAGCAGCAGCTCGATGGTGTCGTCCGGCTGCGGGCGCAGGAAGCCGTACTCGCGGAACGCGGGCGCGACGACGTTGCCGCCCTCGCCGTCGAGCCGCCACGCGCGGCTCTCGTACATCAGGAACGGGCGCCCGTCGTGGGAGATCGTCACCTGCTGGATGAACCGGTAGGTCTCCTCCAGCGACGGGTGCGAGGCCTCGCCCTCGCCGCGCCACACGCCGACCAGCGGCAGCAGCGACAGGCAGGCGTCATCCAGCGAGGGGCCCATCCGCAGGTTCGCGGTGTCGCCCTCGCCGGGGAGGTCGTCGAACTCCGGGACGTTGAGTTCCCGGGTGATCTTGGCTCGTTCCGCCGCCGCGGCAACTGCGGCGTCGCCGCTGCCCGGCTGCGGTTCGTTCGGCGTTGCAGTCATCGCTTCGAGGCTACAACGAGGCGCTGGTCAGTCGTTGAACAGGCGGTACACCACGTAGAAGGCGAACCAGACGGTCGCGACCGCAGCGAGTCCGACGAGCGTGACGAGGCCGTAGTGCAGAAAGTCGAGGAGTTCCACGCGAGAAGGATAACCACGGCGACGACCCGGCGGAGTGTGGCGTGCGGCATGATCGGCGTGGTGCGCGGCAACGACAGGCCGCTGAACACCAGGAACGTCAGAGCCGGGACGAGGATCACATGGACTTCGAGACGCTGCGCGAGCGCGCGCTGGCCTACCGCGAGGAGCTGCTGGCCCGCAAGGACAAGATCGCTCCAGCGGACTTCGGTTGGTACCCGTACGACACGATGGCCAACATCTTCCACCTGGACGCCCTGCTCAGCGGTCCGCAGCGGCAGGTCTTCGACCGCATCGCGGGCACCCGCATCGCCGACATCGGCGCCGCCGACGGCGATTTCGGGTTCTTCCTGGAGGACGAGCTGGGCTGCGAGGTCGATCTGATCGACAACGCGCCCACCAACTTCAACGGCATGCGCGGCGCCCGGCGCCTGGTCCAGGAGCTGCCGTCGCGGGCGCAGGTGCACGAGATCGACCTCGACGCCCAGTTCCGGCTGCCCGCCGAGCACTACGGCGCGGTTTTCTTCCTCGGCCTGCTCTACCACCTGAAGAACCCGTTCCTGGTGCTGGAGCGGCTGGCCGAGCGCGCCGAGCTGTGCTTCGTCTCGACCCGCATCGCCCAGGTCACCCCGGACGGCACCCGCATCGCCGACCAGCCGGTCGCCTACCTGCTGGACCCGGCGGAGGCCAACAACGACGCCACCAACTTCTGGATCTTCAGCGAGACCGGCCTCCGCCGCCTCTTCGACCGGACCGGGTGGGAGGTCGTCGACTTCACCACCGTCGGCTGCCGGCAGGACTCCGACCCCCGCACCCCGGACCGGGACGAACGGGCCTTCGCCCTCCTCCGCTCCCGCAAGGCGTGAACGACGAAGGGCCGGCACCTCGGGAGGTGCCGGCCCTTCGGGTCGATCAGGTCAGGCGACCGCGATGTCCACCGCGTGCACGCCCGCGCCGTTCGGGGAGACCTTCGACTCGCCCTTGCCGCTGCGGTGCAGCGCGCGGACGGTCCAGTCGCCCGGGGCGGCGTAGAACCGGAAGTCGCCCTCCTCGGAGGTGACGACCTCGGCGGTGAACTCACCGGAGGAGTCCAGCAGGCGGACGAAAGCCCCGCCGACGGGCGACTCCCCGGCTCGCACCTTGCCGGCCACGACGACCTGGTCAGTGGCCTCGTCGACCGCGGTTGCCGACTGCTGCGGCGCTCCGCATCCACTCATGACACAAACTCCTTGCTCGGTGTTACCGGGTGATCAGGCCTCGGACGGGTTCTCGATCGGCACGCCGACCAGCGAGCCGTACTCGGTCCAGGAACCGTCGTAGTTCTTGACGTTCTGGTGGCCCAGCAGCTCGCGCAGCACGAACCAGGTGTGCGACGAGCGCTCGCCGATGCGGCAGTAGGCGATGGTGTCCTTGTTGGTGTCCAGCCCGGCCTCGCCGTAGATCTCCTTGAGCTCCTCGTCGGAGCGGAAGGTGCCGTCCTCGTTCGCGGCCTTGCTCCACGGCACGTTGATCGCGCTGGGGATGTGGCCACCGCGCTGCGCGGCCTCCTGCGGCAGGTGCGCCGGGGCCAGCAGCTTGCCGGAGAACTCGTCGGGCGAGCGGACGTCGACCAGGTTCTTGTTGCCGATGGCGTCCACGACCTCGTCCCGGAAGGCGCGGATCGAGGTGTCCGGCTCCTGGGCCTTGTAGGTGGTGGTGGCCTTGTTCGGCTCGTCCTTGGTCAGCTCGCGGCCGTCGAGCTCCCACTTCTTGCGGCCGCCGTCGAGCAGCTTGACGTCGTCGTGGCCGTAGAGCTTGAAGTACCAGTAGGCGTAGGCGGCGAACCAGTTGTTGTTGCCGCCGTAGAGCACCACGGTGTCGTCGTTGCTGATGCCCTTGGCCGACAGCAGCTTCTCGAAGCCCTCGCGGTTGACGAAGTCCCGGCGGACGTGGTCCTGCAGGTCGTTCTTCCAGTCCAGCTTGATGGCCCCGGGGATGTGGCCGCCGTCGTAGGCGGTGGTGTCCTCGTCCACCTCAGCGAACACGACCCCGTCGGTGTTCAGGTTCTCTTCGGCCCACTCGGTGGAGACCAGGACCTCTGCGCGGCTCATCGAGCGACTCCTTCGTTGATCTTCGAACTTTGACTTCAGTCTGTTGTGGACGCCCCGGCCGGCGCGAACCGGCGGAGCACCAGGTACACCTGGCATCCGAGGCAGTAGCCGAACACCGCGTTGAGCAGTGCCGCCGCCAGGGCGAAGGCGTTGGCCACGATGCCGAGAGTGGTCAGGTCTGCCGCGTAGCCGATGGTGGCCACGAGGGTGAAGACGAAGCCCACTCCTTGCGAGAAGCGAACGGGTGCGGGGTCCTCGCGCTCTTCCGGGGCGACCGGTGCGAGCTTGGGCTGCACCGTGGTCCGGTACAGCGCGCCCCACGGGTTGAGCTGCATTCCGATGAACGCGCACAGACCGAACAGAACCATCTGGGCCGCCATGACACGCCAGCTCGTGGTGATCAGGCCCAACGCGAGGATGACGCTGGTCATCGCTGCGGTGAACCTGACCCCGCGTGGGTCGAGCGTCGTGACTGACATCTTTCGGAGGCCTCCTGACGATGTGGACTGGGTCTGCCGAGTCCGTCAGGCGGTGGGCGCGCGCCGGCGAGGGTCATGAGGGCATGACGAGGCCGTGCTTGGAACGCGTACTACCGCCCGGTCAGTGCCATCAACACAGGCTGCTACCCACGCGGCAGAGATCAACCGCGCGCCTTCGGGTCAGCAGTACATGCACGAGTCGGAGGTTACCCGGATAGACCGATCGCCGGGAAGAACGTTCATACAGTGGGATGCGTGGCGGTCACGACAGGTGCGGTTCGATCGCCTCGGCGAGGGCCTGGGGGCGGGGGACGCCGCCGACGCGGAACAGCTCGCGGCCGGCGCGGTCCAGGACCAGCGTCGTCGGGGTGCTGTGGACGCGCAGCGGCGTGGACCACTCGGGGTGGTCGGTGAGGTCGACCTCGACGTGCCGGACCTGGTCGTTCTTGCCCGCGAAGTCCGCGAGCAGGATGCGCGCGTGCCGGCACGGCTGGCAGAAGGTGGTCGACAGCTGCAGCAGCGTCACCTCCGCGTCCGGTTCCGGGGCGTCGGCGAGCCGCTGCTTGAGCCCGTCCGGGAAGTTGTCGGTCACGATCTCCCCACCCCCGCCGCTGCGCACCTTGCCCTGCCGGGCCTGCCACACCAGCCCGATCACCAGCGCCAGCGGAACGACGATCAGCAGCGCGATCAGTCCTGGGCTCATCCCGTGGTCACCCCGCTTCCGCTGATCGTCACGTTCTCCGCGGTGCCCTCGATGACCAGCGCGCCGCGTTCCGCGCGCACCGCCGTGGGCTGCACCTCGAACGGCAGCATGCCCGGGTCGAGGGTGGTGTTGAACTGCTTGAGCACCGACTGCTCGAAGATCGGCGGCAGGTCGATCGGGCCCAGCGCGCTGTTGTTGAGCTCCAGCTTGCGCGGCTCGATCTCCATCTTGCCGTTGACCAGCGACAGCACCGCGATCACCCGGACCTTGTTGTCCGAGCCGGCGATGTTGACGGTGCCGTCGAGCTGCACCAGCGCCCGCTGGTCCTCGCCGCCCTCGGCCAGCCGCTTGTCGGCCTCGCTGACGTTGCCGTCGTCGTCGGCCAGCGCGTCCGGGGCGGCCGGTTCGATGGTCAGGTCCTGGATGCCGATCAGCCGCGCCACGTCGGAGGCCTTCAGCTTCACCCGGCCCACCAGCTGATCGACCGTGAACTGGTCGGCGGTACCGGCGATGACCTGGGAGGTCGCGACCTTCGCGCCGTGCAGGTCGGCCTCGATGCCCACCTCGTTGAACGGGCCGACCGGCACCGCGTTGGCCACCAGCTGCACGTCGCGGTAGTTGCCGGCCACGACCTGGGTGAGGAACGGGAAGCCGTTGATCGAGACTTCGGGTTGCTCCGGCAGCTTGAGCTGCTGGGCCACCTTCTTCGACACCTGGTACTCGGCGACCGCGGCCGAGCCGAAGTCGGCGGCGACCAGGAGACCGATGACGATGACGAGGGAGATCGCGAGCTTCTTCACTCCGCGCTGTCCGTTCTGTCGGGGCGCCGGGGGCCCTACCGGTCACGATCGGGTGGCTCCACCATATCCACCGCCCATGCCGCGATCCGGTCCACCAGCTCCGGAGTGGTCGAGCTCTCCGCGTGCCGCATGCCCTCGACCAGCCAGAACTCCGCGTCCGCCGCGTCCGCCAGGGCGCGCGCGTCGGCCGGTGGGAAGTAGTGATCCTCCGCACCGTGCACGATCAGCCGCGGGATCTCCACGCGGGTGGCGAGCTCGATCGGCGACACCGGAACCCGAGGCCACGGGCCCGCCAGCCGCACGCCGAGCAGCCGCGCGCTCAACCGGCCGTGGGGTTGTTCGAGCAGCCAGTGCACCCTGCGCATCGCAGGTGTCTCGCGGACGAACCAGCGGGCCGGGCTGCTCACCGAGATCACCGCGTCCGGCGGGGTGCCCAGCGCGGCCTGGCGGAGGACGACGGATCCGCCCAGCGAAAACCCGATCGTGGCGACGCGTTCGCACCCCACCGACCGCAGGTGCGCGACGGCGACGTCGACGTCCATCGCCTCGTTCGGCCCCACGGTGGTCCGGCCGCCGGAGCGGCCGTGGCCGCGGAAGTCCGTCGCCAGCACCGGCCCGTGCGTCGCCAGCCGCTCCAGGACCGCGCGCACGCTGGGCTTCCGGACGTGGTTGGTGAAGCCGTGGCCGACGACGAAACCCAGCGGCGCGGGCAGTCCGGGACCGGGGTGCAGCACGCCGCGCAGCCGGGTCCCGTCTTCCGCGCGCAACGTGACGGGGCGATCGCGAAACACGCCTGAAACACGGGGTCGGCTGCCGTTCACAAATGTGATGCCCTCGGTTGGACCTGGGTTTTTCCACCGCATGTCGGTTATTCTCCTTGCCATCCACAGGCAACGACGCCGAGTCATCCGACCACCGCGGGTGATGACCACCGATGGCCGTCGGCTGTTCCGCCTGGAGATGGAGGCCCCAGATGAGCTCCGAACTGCTCCTGTTGACCGGTGAATCCGACTGCGACGCTGTCCTGCCCTCGCTGGCGCTGCTGCCGCATCGGGTCCGAATCCTCCCCGCAGACCCCGGAGCCATCCTCTCGGGCGGTGCCCACGACGTCGTCATCGTCGACGCCCGCACCGATCTGGCCGGGGCCCGCGACCTGTGCCGCCTGCTCGCCGCCGGCGACGTCCCGGTGATCGCCCTGATCAACGAGGGCGGCCTGGTGACGGTCAGCGCCGAGTGGGGAGTCGACGACATCCTGCTGCCGAGCACCGGCCCGGCCGAGATCGACGCCCGGCTGCGGCTGCTGGTCTCCCGCCGCAGCAGCGCCTCCGCCAGCGGCGACGGCTCGCTGAGCGTCGGTGACCTGGTGATCGAGGAGGCCACCTACACGGCGCGGCTGCGCGGCCGCGCGCTCGAGCTGACCTACAAGGAGTTCGAGCTGCTGAAGTTCTTGGCCAACCACGCCGGCCGGGTGTTCACCCGCGCCCAGCTGCTGCAGGAGGTCTGGGGCTACGACTTCTTCGGCGGCACCCGCACCGTGGACGTCCACGTCCGGCGGCTGCGCGCCAAGCTCGGCCCGGAGCACGACTCGATGATCGGGACCGTGCGCAACGTCGGCTACAAGTTCGTCCGCCCGAACCGCGGCGGCTCGTCCTCGCCGCTGGCCAACGAGGTCGCCGAGGAGGCCGTTGCCGAGCCGGCGGACCTGCGGAGCGTCAACGCGTAACGCCGAGACCAACTACTCGAAGCCCCCGGTCCTCGGAACGGGGGCTTCGTCGTGCTCGGGTGGGTAGGGTCGTGGGCGTGCAGCTGACTTGGCGGAACGGACTGGACGACGGCGAGACGGCCGAGGTGATGGGCCTGCTCGAGGAGACTGAGAAGGCCGACGGCGTCGCGCCGGTCGGCGAGCACGTGCTCCTGCGGCTCAAGGCCCACCGCGACGTGGTCCACCAGATCGAGCCGGTGCAGGCCGACGTGCGCTCCGAGCACTTCATCCTGCGCGACTCCGGTGGCGCGCTGATCGGGTACGCGCACCTGGACACCGAGCACGAGGCGGGAGCGGGCCAGCTGGTCGCCGAGCTCGCCGTCCACCCGGAGCGCCGGGGGAAGGGCGCGGGTGCCCGGCTCGTCGAGGCGCTGCTGGAGCGCGCCGAGCTCGGCACCGAACCCGACGCCGACACCGGGCGGCTGCGGATCTGGTCGCACGGCGAGCACCCGGGCGCGGTGCGGCTGGCCGAGCGCTACGGCTTCCACCGGCCGCGCGAGCTGTGGCGGATGGGTCGTGAGCTCGCCGAGCCCGAGCTGCCCGAGCTGCCCGAGGTGCAGCTGCCGGAGGGCGTGGCGATTCGCACCTTCCGGCCGGGCGAGGACGAGGCCGACGTGGTGCGGGTCAACCACCGCGCGTTCGTCTGGCACCCGGAGCAGGGCGACATGACCGAGCAGGACGTGCGCACCAAGGAGCGCGAGGACTGGTTCGACCCGGCGGGCTTCTTCCTCGCCGTCGACGCGGCCGGTGAGCTGCTCGGGTTCCACTGGACGAAGGTGCACCCCGACGGGACCGGTGAGGTCTACGTCGTCGGGGTCGATCCGCAGGCGCAGGGCGGTGGCCTGGGCAAGTCACTGACCGTGGCCGGATTGCGCCACCTGCGAGACACTGGGCGTAGTCGGGTCGTACTCTACGTCGAGGCTGACAACGTTCCCGCGGTGAAGGTCTACCAGCGTCTGGGCTTCGCCAAGTTGGACAGCGACGTGCAATTCGGACGCTGATCCGAGAATGCGCTGAGTCACGGAGAGACTGGAACGTGGACGTCCCGTTCGCCCGTTGGAATGTGGCCCCGCTTACTTAGCGTGCCTTGTTCACTTCGCGTTCACTTGGATGGCGAGGGGCGTCCACTCTCGCTCCTTAGCGTCGGGCCCAAGCGGCGAAAAGCACGAGCGTGCGCGCTCAGCCGCGCCCCGCAAGCTTGTCCCTTGGGTGGAGGAACGAAGTGAGAATCAAGCGGCACTCCGCTGCGTTGGCCGTCGTCGCCGCGGGCGCGCTCGTGCTCGCCGGCTGCGGTTCGGACCAGAACGTCCCGCAGGGCGGCGGAAACCCGGCCCTCGACAGTCTGCAGGTCAACTGCGGCACCAAGCCCGTCTCCGGCGAGGGCTCCTCGGCGCAGAAGAACGCGGTCGACGTCTTCGCCCGCGACTACGGCCTCAAGTGCGCTGGTCAGACCGTGAACTACACCAAGTCCGGTTCCGGCAAGGGCGTCGCCGCCTTCACCGCCGGCCAGATCGACTTCGGTGGTTCGGACTCCGCGCTGAAGGAGGAGAAGGGCGAGGTCGCCAAGGCCGCCGAGCGCTGCCAGGGCAACCCGGCCTGGAACCTGCCGATGGTGTTCGGCCCCATCGCGATCTCCTACAACCTCCCGGGCGTCTCCGACCTGACCCTCAACCCCGACGTGATCAGCAAGATCTACAAGGGTGAGATCAAGAAGTGGGACGACCCGGCGATCAAGGCGCTGAACCCCAACGCGCAGCTGCCGGCGATCGACATCGTGCCGTTCTTCCGCTCGGACGAGTCGGGCACCACCGAGAACTTCCAGAAGTACCTCAAGACCGCCACCGGCGGCGCGTTCTCCGGTGAGGGCAAGACCTTCCAGGGCGGCCAGGGCGTCGGCCAGGGCCGCGACGGCTCCGACCAGGTCGCGCAGTCGGTCAAGGCGACCGAGGGCGGCTTCACCTACGTCGAGTGGTCCTTCCCGAAGAACCTGGGCCTGGGCATCGCCAAGATCGACAGCGGCGCCGGCCCGGTCGAGCTCAACACCGCCAACGTCGGCAAGGCCATCGAGGGCGCCAAGCTCGAGGGCGAAGGCCACGACCTGAAGGTCGACCTCGAGTCGATCTACGGCAACAAGTCCGCGGGCGTCTACCCGATCGTGCTGAACACCTACGAGATCGTCTGCTCGAAGGGTTACGACCCGGAGACCGCCAAGGCGGTCAAGGCGTTCCTGACGGTGGCGGCCAACGCCAACCCGCAGGAGCTCGAGAAGGCGGGCTACGTCCCGCTGCCCGAGGCCTTCAAGGGCAAGGTCCTGGAAGCCGTCAACGCAATCTCGTGAGCGTGACCGGGCCCGCTCGAACCCCGGGCGGGCCCCTGGTCAAACGGAGAAGATGAGAGGCTGCAAACAGCAGTGACCGACTCGACGAGAGCTGACACGCGCCCCGCGGACACCACCGGTGCCCAGCGGGGCGCTTCGGCGCATTCCGGACCGGAGGCTCCCATTTCCGCTCCAGAGAAAACAGCGGGCAAAACCTCCCGCCTCGGGGACAAGGTGTTCTCCTCGCTCGCCACCGCGTCCGGGGCGTTCGTGGTGGCGGTGATCGCGGCGATCGCGATCTTCCTGCTGATCCGCGCGGTTCCGGCGCTGCAGGTGAACCAGGTGAACTTCCTGCTCAGCCGGGAATGGGACACCAAGGACCCGAGCAACATGAGCTTCGGGATCATCGACCTCGCCTGGATCACCGTGGCGAGCTCCCTGGTGGCCCTGGCGATCGCGATGCCGCTGTCCGGTGGCATCGCGCTGTTCCTCACCCGGTACGCGCCGCGGAGCCTGGCCCGCCCGTTCGCCTACATCGTCGACCTGCTGGCAGCGGTGCCCTCGGTCGTCTACGGCCTCTGGGGCTTCCTGGTGCTGGGCCCGTTCCTCAAGCCGGTGTCGAACTGGCTGAACGGAACGCTCGGCTGGATCCCGATCTTCGGCCAGGGCAACATCGCGCAGGTCGACTCCGGCGCGAACGTGTTCACCGCGGGCATCGTGCTCGCGGTGATGATCATCCCGACGATCACCGGTGTGACCCGCGAAGTTTTCGCGCGCACCCCGGACGCGCAGATCGAGGGTGCGCTGGCGCTCGGCGCGACCCGCTGGGAGGTCATCAAGACCACGGTGTGGCCCTTCGGCCGCAACGGCTTCGTGGGCGGTTCGATGCTCGGTCTCGGCCGCGCGCTGGGCGAGACGATGGCGCTGACCATCATCCTGAGCGGCACCTCCGCGCCCCCCGGGTACAGCATCTTCGACAGCGGGGCGACCTTCGCCTCCAAGATCGCCCTCGGGTCCGCGGAGTTCAACAACAACCTGCAGGTCGGGGCCTACATCTCGGCCGGTCTGGTGCTGTTCATCATCACCTTCGCAGTCAACGCGATCGCGCGCTGGATCGAGAGTGCGGCCGGCGCTAAGGGGAAGTCATGAGGACCGACGCTGCCGACGTGGAGCAGCTCGCAACCGCGCCGGCCTTCCAGAGCATCGGCTTCGGCCGGAAGTTCAAGGACAACCTGGCCACCGTCCTGTTCGCGGCGGCCTTCGTGATCGCGGTCATCCCGCTGCTGTGGGTCCTGTGGACGCTGCTGGAACGCGGCCTCCAGCCCATCCTCAGCGCCGACTGGTGGTCGCACTCGTTCAAGGGCCTGCTGCCCACCGACTTCGGCGGCGGCATCTACCACGCCCTGGTCGGCACCGTCTTCGAAGGCCTGGTCTGCCTGATCTTCGCGGTCCCGCTGGGCGTGATGGTCGCCGTGTTCCTGGTCGAGTACGGCCAGCAGTCGAAGCTGGCCAAGGCCGCCACCTTCATGGTGGACATCCTCAGCGGTCTGCCCTCGATCGTGGCCGGCCTGTTCATCTACGCGCTGTGGATCACCACCTTCGGCATGACCCGCAGCGGTTTCGCGGTGGCGCTGGCGCTGCTGCTGCTGATGCTGCCGGTCGTGGTCCGGGTCACCGAGACGATGCTGCTGATCGTGCCGAATGAGCTGCGCGAGGCGGCCTACGCGCTGGGCCTGCCGAAGTGGAAGACGATCGTGCGGATCGTGCTGCCGACCGCGCTGTCCGGCATCGTCACCGGCGTCATGCTCGGCCTGGCGCGCGTGCTCGGTGAAACAGCACCACTGCTGATCCTGGTCGGGTACTCCTCGGCGATCAACTTCGACCTCTTCCGCGGGGAGATGGCGTCGCTGCCGCTGACCATCTTCATGGAGCGCAGCACCGGAACCATGGCCGGCGACTACCGGATGTGGGGGGCGGCGCTGACCCTCGTGATCGTCATCATGCTGATCAACCTTGCCGCGACCGGTCTGTCCAAGATCTTCGCGATCAAGACCAAGTAGGGACTTTCGAAATGGCCAAGCGTCTCGACATCAAAGACCTGAACCTGCACTACGGCAAGTTCCACGCCGTGCAGGACGTGACCCTGCAGGTGCCCGCCCGCAGCGTCACCGCTTTCATCGGTCCCTCCGGTTGCGGCAAGTCCACCGTGCTGCGATCGCTGAACCGGATGCACGAGGTCATCCCCGGTGCCCGCGTCGAGGGCAAGGTGATGCTCGACGGCGAGGACATCTACGCCGACAATGTCGACCCGGTGCAGGTCCGCAAGACCATCGGCATGGTCTTCCAGCGGGCCAACCCGTTCCCCACCATGTCCATCCGGGACAACGTGGTGGCCGGGCTGAAGCTGGCGGGCGAGAAGAACAAGGCGCAACTCGACGAGATCGCCGAGAAGGCGCTGCGCGGCGCGAACCTGTGGGAAGAGGTCAAGGACCGGCTGAACAAGCCGGGCGGCGGCCTCTCCGGCGGTCAGCAGCAGCGGCTGTGCATCGCCCGCGCCATCGCGGTGCGCCCCGACGTGCTGCTGATGGACGAGCCGTGCTCCGCGCTCGACCCGATCTCGACCCTGGCGATCGAAGACCTGATCTCGCACCTCAAGCAGGACTACACGATCGTCATCGTCACCCACAACATGCAGCAGGCCGCCCGCGTCAGCGACCAGACCGCGTTCTTCAACCTGCGCGCGGTCGGCGAGCCCGGTCAGCTCGTGGAGATCGACGAGACCGGCAAGATCTTCTCCAACCCCACCCAGAAGGCCACGGAGGACTACATCTCCGGCCGCTTCGGCTGATCTTGTTCTTCTGCTCCAACTGAAAACTACTCTGTGGTCTCTGTGCTTGGCGGTGCCAGAAGCGGAACCTCAGACGCCTTCTGGCTCCGGGATCCGAGTTCCGAGACTGATGTATGCCAATACACGGCGCTACGGCTGTCCTCCCCAGAAGACGTCTGAGAACCCGCGGCGGTGCCAGTTGCTCAGGTGGGGCAAGGAGAAAGCGACTTCGTCGCTTGCCTGACGTCTGCTGGCTTCAAAAAGAGCGGGGCTTCCCTCGGGAAGCCCCGCTTTTCGTGGTCCCGTCACGTCGGTAGTTCGTCGGCTACCGAGGAGATGAAGGCGCTGGAGTCCTTGGGGGTGAGGGCGCTGGTGCAGACCTGCTCGAAGGCCTTGAGGTAGTCGGCCGTGTCGGCTGCTTTGTCCAGGAAGCGGGAGTTGGCGGAGTCGCCGAGGTGGACGACCTGCGGGTCGGCCTCGTTGGCGAAGGAGAACACCGCGGCGCGGTCGCCCATCAGCGGGTGGCCGCCGACGTGGAACGGCAGGACCTGGATGGTGACGTTGCGCCGGTAGCCCAGCAGCACCAGGTGCTCCAGCTGCTGCCGCATCACGCCCGGTCCGCCGACGCGGCGCCGCAGCGCGGACTCGTCGAGCACCGCCCACAGCTCCAGCGGCTGCTCGCCCAGCAGCCGCTGCTGCCGCGTGGAGACGACCTTGAGGCGTTCGGCGATCTCGTCGTCGGTGAACACCTGCGAGTCCGAGGTCAGCAGCGCGCGCGTGTAGGCGGTGGTCTGCAGCAGCTCGGGCAGCGGGTCGCTGCCGAAGCAGCTGACGGCCTTCGCGGAGGTCTCCAGGCCGAGGTAGGTCTGCAGGCCCGGTCGCTGCGCGGTGCTCGGGTACTGCTGCCACCAGCCGCGCTGCTTGGAGTCCTGGGCCAGGTCGACGAGCGCTTCGAGCTGATCACCGGTGGCGCCGTAGAACTCGGCCATCAGGCGCACGTCGGAGGTGCGCACCGGTACGCGGCCCAGCTCGATCTGGCTGATCTTGCCCTGCGAGCAGTCCAGGTGGGCGGCGACCTCCCGGTGCGTGCGGCCGGCGATCTCGCGGAGGCGCCGCAGTTCACTGCCCAGTCGACGTCGGTGCACGGTCGGACTCTTACCCACCGAGCACCTCATCGGTACGAGTTCGGTCGCTTCTCACCCGAAAGAGGATGGCACACGATGATCACAACATCGAGTACTGAGACCGACTATTAGTACTTTCCGCACGAGATCACAGGTGACCAGCGGAAACCGATCAACGGGACGGCATCTTTCCGGTCACGATGAACTCGACCCGGCGGGCGACCGCGACCGCGTGGTCGGCGAAGCGCTCGTAGAAGCGGCCCAGCAGCGTCACGTCGACGGCCGTGGCCACGCCGTGCTCCCAGTCGGGGCTCATCAGCACGGTGAACAGGTGCCGGTGCAGGTCATCCATCTCGTCGTCGACCTCGTCCAGCAGCCGCGCGGCCTCGACGTCCTGGGTGCGGATCACGGTGCTGACCTGGTTGGCCAGCTTCACCGCGATGCGGCCCATCTCGGCGAAGTAGGCGGAGACGTCGCCCGGCAGCACCGCGTTCGGGTGGCGGCGGCGTGCGGCCTTGGCGACGTGCAGGGCCAGGTCGCCCATCCGCTCCATGTCCTCGGCGGCGTGGATGGTGGCGATGACGCTGCGCAGGTCACCGGCGACCGGGGCCTGCAGGGCCAGCAGCCCGAAGGCGTACTCCTCGGCGCGCGAGCGGGCCTCGTCGACCAGCGCGTCCTCGTCGATGACCTGCTCGGCCAGGCTCAGATCGGCCTCCAGGAGCGACTTGGTGGCGCGCTCCATCGCCGTCCCGACCATCGCGGACATGGAGGCGAGAACGTCGGTGAGCATGCCTAGTTGTTCCTGGTAGACCTCGCGCATGTCACCCAGCGTACTTCCCCGCGGAATCGGACAGAATGACCTGTGATGAACCGGCGGTGAACTCGACGTGATGGACGAGCCCGGATCCGAGTGGAACCGCAGGTCAGCCGCAGGTGTTGGTTCCGGCGTTCACGGTCGACAGGTCACCCGGCAGCGACGGGTCAGCGGGCTGCTGGTGCAGCGTCCGGCCCACCCCAGCGGCCCCGCCGGAACCGCCCGCTCCGCCGGTCGGCGCGGACTGGGCGGCCTGCTGCGGAGCTGCGTCGGTGGTCACCGGGGCGCCGTCGATCATCGACTGGAACAGGGCCTTCGAGGCGTCTTCTCGGAGGACCTCCATGCCCTGCTCGTTGGCGTAGCCGGTGGTCGGGACCGTCACGAAGGTGACCTTGCTCGGGTCCAGGCCCTGCAGCTGCTGGCCGAGGTCGATCAGCCGGTCGGCGCCGATGTTGTCGCCGAAGGTGTTGGCGCTGACGGCCTTGACGAAGTCGCTGAGCTTGCGCGGGTCCAGCAGCACCTGGCTGGACATGGTCTTGCGCAGCAGCGACGACAGGAACATCTGCTGGCGCTGCATCCGGCCGTAGTCCGAGGTCGGGTCGCCCTTGACGTGCCGGGCGCGGACGTAGGTCAGGGCCTGGTCGCCGGTGAGGTTGTGCCGCCCGGCCTCGGGGATGACCGTGCCCAGCGTGGAGTCCACCACCGGCATCTCGGTGCAGATCTCGACGCCGTGCACCGCGTCGACCATCGACTTGAAGCCGTTGAAGTCGATGCCCAGGAAGCTGTCCATCCGCAGGCCGGAGACCTGCTGGATGACCTTGGTGGTGCACAGCGGGCCGCCGACCGCGTAGGCCTCGTTGAGCCGCGCGCCCTTCTTGGCGGGCACGACCTCGTTGCCGTACTTGCCGGTCTTGGAGTCCCAGCGCTGGCAGGCGGGCATGTCCACCTGCAGGTCGCGCGGGAACGACACCAGGATCACGCGGCTCCGGTCGGCCGGGATGTGGGCGATCATCGTGGTGTCCGAGCGCGCGCCGGGCTCGTCGGTCTCGGAGCCGACGCCGTCGGCGGCGCTGGCGCCCGCGCGGGTGTCGGATCCGATCATCAGGAAGTTCTGGTCGCCGGCCTGACCGGCGACGTCCTTGATGTCGCTGGAGTTCGGGTCCAGCGCCAGCACCGCGGGCGGGCCGAACAGCGTGGTGGCGCCCCAGGCGAAGCCCAGCGACAGGAACACGGTCAGCGACGCGGCCACCGCCACGGCCATCACGATCAGGTGCGTGCGGCGCTTGCGCTGCTTCTTCTTCCACTCGACGCGGGACCCGCCGCCGCGGTCCTCGTGGAAGTCGAACGGCATGTCGCTGCCGAGCTCGGGTTCCTTCTTGTTGCCGGGCAGCCACGCGTAGCGCTTGCGGCGCTTGGCCTCCTCGGCGGCGATCTCGTCGTGCACTGCGGAGAACCGGGCGAGGGTGAGGTCGATCTGCTCGATGTCGTTCTTGCGCTCTTCGGCGTCGTCGAGGTCCTCGCCGCCGATCGCGGCTTCATCGTCGAACTCGTCGAGCTCGGAGTAGCCGTCGGCGGGCGCCACGATCGCCGTCTCCTCGGCCCGCTCGACCGGCGGCGGTTTCGGCTTGCCGGGGCGCGCCTGCTCCTGCGGAGCGGCCGGCGCCTGGGCAGCCGCGGCGGGGACGCGCGGGTGCTGCGTGGTGGCGTCGAGGTCGGCAGGCGGGCGAGTGGGGTTCGGGCGTGGGGTGCGGCCGGACGGCGGGGACACCCGCTGCGGAGCATCGGTGCTCAGCGCCTGGCTGATCCGGGTGGCCTCCTCGCCGGGCGGCTCGGGGTTGCGCCGGGCGGGACGCGCGGCGGCGCCACCGGCGAACGCGGCGGCGGCACCCGGAGCGGCGGGCGGAGGCGGGGCGGGCCGCGGGTTGCGGCCGGACGGCGGGGACACCGGGCCGGCGGGCGGCTGCTGCACCGGGCGGGGGCCGGTGCTCGGCGGCGTCCAGCCGGCCGGGGGCGCCGGGTTGTTCGGCGGAGCCGGCGGCGTGGGCATCGGGCGGCTCGGCGGCGCCTGCCGGGGGCGGCGGCCGGACGGTTCGGGGGACGTCCACCCCTGCGGGGGTTCCGGCGGTGCCTGCGGAGCGGCCCGGCGGGGGCCGGTCTGCGGGGCCTGAGGCGTCGACGGTGCCTGCGGTTCAGCGGCGCGGCGGTGGCCGGAGGTGCCCGGGCTCTTGCCGTGCTTGGACAGCAGGTCGATCACGCGGGTGCCACCCGTGCCGTCCTCGGACAGCGCACGTCGGCGACGTCCGGAACCAGTTGCCGAACCGGTGGCATCGGCGTCCTCGTCGGGGCGGGTACGCCGGTGCCCGAAGTCGCCATGCCGGGGGTCTTGCGGCACGCGTGTTCCCTCCCAACCTGCCTCAGTCATCGTTCTGGAATCGTGCTGACGCGCTCGATACTCCCCGACATGTATCGCGTGGCGCCTCGGAGATAGTACGGCGGATCGCCCGAACTGACGATAGCGCCGACAATTTCTTCACAATCGGTGCACGATCCTACCGCCCGGCTCGTCTGTTGCGACTAGCCGTGCTAAGCCAGATGACCGGTATGTTCAAAAGCCGAATGCACCCTGTGCTCTCGCGTGATCGCCATCAGTAACCGGCGGCTTTTCGCCCCGTTTCGGTGACGCGGCCCGCAGCCGCCCCGGCCAACCGGACTTCGGCGCCCCTCCGGTAGGCGACGGCGTTCCGGCCGGCGCGCTTGGCCGCGTACAGCAGCGCGTCGGACGAGATCAACTGCTGCTCGCCGGAAACGTGCCCGCCGACGCCCTGCTCGTGCGCGACGCCGATGCTGATCGTCACACCGAGCCCGGGAGCCATGCCCTCCCACCGGAAGTGCTCCACCCGCTGCCGGGCCGCCTCGCACACCTGCACCGCCGAGTTGGGCAGGATGTGCGGCAGCACCAGCACGAACTCCTCGCCGCCGTAGCGGGCGCAGAACGCCCCGTCCGGCAGCGCTTCCTGCAGCAGGTCGACGACGCGCTGCAGCACCCGGTCCCCGAACAGGTGCCCGTAGCTGTCGTTGACCAGCTTGAACCAGTCCAGGTCGATCAGCGCCACGGCCAGTCCCTCGCCGGTCATGCCGTTCTCGGCGACCAGGTCCGCGAGCCGTTCGTCGAGGTAGCGACGGTTGTAGCTGGCGGTGAGGCTGTCCCGGAGGCTCTCCTCGCGGGCCTTGGCGTGCTCCCTGCGCAGCAGTTCGACCTCGCTGCGCAGCTGCTCGGGCACCGCGGGCTTGTCCGACGACATCATGTCCAGCGCGGACCTCAGGTGGTGGTAGGCCTGCCGCCACTGGCCCCGGGAGGCCAGCAGGCGTGCGATGGACTCGTGCAGTTCTGCCATGCCCGTGCCGTTGGCCAGTTCCTCACGGCTGCGGGGCGTGGGCGGTTGCGGCACGTCCCCGCGGCCGGAGTGCGGGTCCTGCCCGGCGAATCCGTTGCGGATCATGTCGACCACCTCCCGTCCGCGCTGTCCTCGATCTGACGGAACGATCATGCCGGTTGGACTCGCCCCGTGCCTCGGTTCGCGCGATCGGGTGATGTGTTGGCGAAGCGAGACCGAGCCTTCGGCTCCTAGGTGTGTACCGGTCGGAGGGGCGGGTGTGGAAGTGAAACGGTCCGGACCCACCCGCACGGACGAGCAAACCAGTGTCAGTTTCATATCACCGGCCCGCAACAGGATCGAAGTGGCATCGGTCGCGCGGCCGCATCGGGTTGTGGGGGCGGTTTTCGGTTATCGGGGACAGGGTGCGAAGCCGAACGTCCGCCCGTCGAGGACCACGAGGTGTTGTGACCCGATCTGATGACCGGTGGCGCTGCCGTTCGCGCGGGTGGTGACCTCGACGCCGATCGCCCAGATCTCACCGCGCGGAACCACGCCGTCGGCGGCGAATCCGGGATCGGGGCGCAGCGTGCTCCAGGCGGGGTCCAGGCGGACGGTGAGATCGCCGAGCTCGCACGTGCTGTCGACGAAATCGGGGTGCTGCGTGCGGCGGAAGAACTCCTGCTGCGCCTGCGGTCCCGCCGCCGCTGCGGCGTTGTTGTCGGCGAAGTAGCCGCGGAAGTCCGGTTGCCGCGGTGCCTCAGCGCATCCGGACGCGGCCAGGCAAGCGGCGGCGAGCAGCGGCCAGACCACTCGCACGGGTCAGCCGCCGCTGGAGTCGATCTCCGCGCCGCTGGGCACGGTCGCGTCGTCGGGGTCGTCCAGCCAGCCTTCCGGCAGTACGACCTTGCCCGCCGAACCCTGCCGCCCGCGCGGCCCCTCGGCATCGCTGGGGAACGGCACGTCCGGGTCGAGCTGGGCCAGCAGGTCGTCGAGCTGCGCGAGGCTGGAGACGAGCCCGAAGCCCTGCCGCAGGTCCGATCCCACCGGGAATCCGCGCAGGTACTGCGACATGTGCTTGCGCAGGTCCCGAAGGCCCTTCTCCTCGCCCATGTGGTCGGCGAGCAGCTCGGCGTGCCGCCGCAGCACTCGCGAGACCTCGCCCAGGTTCGGGCCTTCCGGAACGGGCTGCCCGGTGAAGGCGGCCTGCAGGTCGCGGAACAACCACGGGCGCCCGAGGCAGCCGCGGCCGACGACCACGCCGTCGCAACCGGTTTCGTCCACCATCCGCAGCGCGTCGTCGGCGCTGAAGATGTCGCCGTTGCCCAGCACCGGGATCGAGGTGACGTGCTCCTTGAGCGTGCGGATCGCCGACCAGTCGGCGGTGCCGGAGTAGCGCTGCGAGGCGGTCCGGCCGTGCAGCGCGACCGCTGCGGCGCCCTCCTCCTCGGCGATGCGCCCGGCGTCGAGGTAGGTGATGTGCTCGTCGTCGATGCCGATGCGGAACTTGACGGTGACCGGGATCCCGGCGGGCTGGGCGGCTTCGACGGCGGCGCGCACGATGTCGCGGAACAGCCGCCGCTTGTACGGCAGCGCCGATCCGCCGCCCTTGCGGGTGACCTTGGGGACCGGGCAGCCGAAGTTCATGTCGACGTGGTCGGCGAGGTCCTCCTCGACGATCATGCGCACGGCCTTGCCCATCGTCACCGGGTCGACGCCGTAGAGCTGCATCGAGCGCGGGTGCTCGTCGGGGTCGAAGGTGATCATCTCGAGGGTCTTCGGGTGCCGTTCCACCAGCGCGCGGCTGGTGATCATCTCGCACACGTACAACCCGGCCCCGTACTCCCGGCACAGCCGCCGGAACGCGACGTTGGTGATCCCCGCCATCGGCGCGAGCACCACCGGCGGATCGACCTCGTTGGGTCCGATCCGCAGCGTCTTGGCGCCCGTGGCGGCGGGCAGGTCCAGAGCGGTCATCGCACCCATTGTCCCTGACGCCGAACCGCGATCACCCGTGACCTGCGTCGCGGTGGTCTCCGGCCCCGCGCAGCGCGAAGGGCGCCCGCCTGGCCGACGAGTGCCCTTCGCGAGTTCGAGCGGCTCAGAAGTCCGCGGAGATGCAGGCCAGGCGCCCGCCCGCGGAGCCGGCCTTGCCGGGCTCGGAGTGGGTGTGGGTCTCGTGGATGACCACCGACTGCGCGTCGTCGCGGGTGGCCAGCGCCCAGGTGCCCTCGGCGGTGGCGGTGCCGTTGCCCTGCGCGTCGGTGTGGAAGTCCAGCCACACCTCGTTCTGCGGGTTGGCGTAGGCGGGGTCGACCGACGGCTTCACCGGGTCGGCCTTCTCCTGGTAGTGCGAGCCCGCGTCCTCACCGGTCGGGCCGCAGGGCTTGACGTGCACGTGCGCACCGTAGGCGCGGTTCGGCTGCAGGCCCTTGACCTCGACGGTCACCTTGCTCTTGCCGTCGGCGCTGGAGGAGGACACGTTGATCTGCCCACCGACCGGCACCTGGTCCGGCTTGTAGGTGATGGCCTTGGCGGTCGGCGAGAAGTTCTCGAACGAACCGGAGGTCTGCTTGCCCGCAGCGGACTGGCCCTGGGCGGGCGGCTGCGGCGCGGGCTGGTGCTCTGCGTGCTCGGCCGAGTCGCCGCCGCCGCAGCCGGCGAGCAGTGCGCCGGCGGTGCACAGACCCGCGATCGAACCGAACAGTCGCGTCCGCTGCTGAAGCATGAGTATCTGTCCTTAGTGGTTGCCGACGCATCGGCTGCCGATGTAGCCCGCATGAGTGGTTTTGGCATATTCAGGCGTTGGCCTGCTCAGCGGCCGTGCGGGCATTCCCTTCCCTGGGAGATTGATCCTAAGTGCCCAAGGTTGCATTCCGGCATCGCCGGGGCCACGCGGGAGTTCCCGGTCCGGGTCGGGGTGGCGATCGCCGCAGCTCAGCACGGTCAAGATCCTCGCGCGAGCGATCCGCGTCACTCGGCCGGAATCGTTACGGTTCGAAGTCCTAAGTGGACGGTCGAGTGGATCGCGATCCGCGGCGAGTGCCCGCGTGTGGCCAGCGGATTTCACTCCGCCGATCCGCGTCGATCAATTTCGCTTATCATCCGACAGTTCCGGTTGATCTTCAGGCCCTCGGACCGGGCGTTGCGGACGCGGCACATCCTCTCTAAGGTGTTACTCGAAGTAACGGGTTTGCTCGGTATCCCCCGAGGAGGTTGCGATGCCGGTTCCGGAAGCGTTCTCGAAGCTGGTCGACACCACGGTCGCCCAGACGGCGAAGCTCTACGCGCAGGTCCGCGAGGACACCTCCGAACACGTCGCGCGCGTTTCCGGGAGGGCCGCCAGCTGGGCGGACCAGGCCGGTGCCGCCACGGCTGAGTTCACCGAAGACGCCGCGACCAAGGCCGCGGCGGTGAGCCGCACCGCGGCCGACAGGGTCGCGACCGCCACCAGCGGTTTCGCCGAGGACGTCGGCGAGCGCATCATCCGGGTCGGCGAGAAGCTCAGCCGCCGCGACTGATTTGCCGGCCTCCGCGCTTCACGCCGGGCGAAATTCTTGGCGTGCGGTGAGTTTCACGCCTTCTTCTCGGCGTCGATGACGCGGCCCACCGATTCCGGGTCGCGGCCGACGACGGTCGTGCTGTCGGAGGCGGTGATGATCGGGCGCTGGATCAGCTTCGGGTTCTCGCTCATCAGGCGCAGCCACTCGGCCCGGTGCTCGGCGTCCTCGGGCAGGTCGCGGAGCCCGACCTCCTCCGCCACCGCTTCGCCGGTCCGCGCGATGTCCCACGGCTCCAGCCCCAGCCGGCCCAGCACGTCCTCGAGCTCGGCGACGGACGGGGGTTCTTCGAGGTATCGCCGCACCACGTACTCGGCCCCGGCGGCGTCCAGCTCGCTCACCGCGGACCGGCACTTCGAGCACGCCGGATTCACCCAGATCTCCATCACGACGCCACCGTACCCACCCCAGGTGCGTGTCCTTTGTAGGCGGTGAGCACGTCGCGCACCGGCCCGGTCATCCGGATCGAGCCCTCCTCCATCCAGACCGCCGAACTGCACAGCTCCAGCAGGAGCTCGTCGGAGTGCGAGGCGAACACCAGCATCCCCGAGCGCTCGACCAGGTCCACCATCCGCCTGCGGGCCTTGGCGATGAAGGCCGCGTCGACCGCGCCCAGGCCTTCGTCGAGGATCAGGATCTCCGGGTCGATCGTGGTGACCACGCCGAGCGCCAGGCGCACCCGCATGCCCGCGGAGTAGGTCCGCAGCGGCATGTGCAGGTAGTCGCCGAGCTCGGTGAACTCGGCGATGTCGTCCGCGCGCTCCCGCATCTGGCGGCGGGTCATGCCGAGGAAGAGCCCGCGGACGATGATGTTCTCGTAGCCGGAGACCTCGGGGTCCATCCCGACGCCCAGGTCGAACACCGGCGCGACCTTGCCCCGCACCCGCGCGCTTCCCCGCGTGGGCTCGTGGATGCCGGAGAGCAGCCGCAGCAGCGTCGACTTGCCCGCCCCGTTGTGCCCGACGAGCGCCACGCGGTCGCCCTCGCGCAGCGACAACGTGATCCCGCGCAGCGCCTCGACGACCGGCGCCCTGGCCCCGGCACCGATCTTGCCGCCCACCTTCCCGAAGACCTTCTTCTTCAGCGAGCGCGATTTGGCGTCGAAGACCGGGAAGTCGACGCAGGCGTCACGCACTTCGATGCCCACCAATGCCAGCTCCCTCCACAGATGCGAACCGAAACTGCCATTCGCATTTGTTGCGGGGGTGGATGCCTTGGGTTTCGCCCCCGCCGTGCCGCAGGTGGGCGCGGTGCGAGCGGTAGCGTCGTGGAGATGAGCGCCCCGAACTTCCGGCCTCCGCAGCAGGCCCGCAGCCGCGAGTCCCTGCAGAAGGTGCTGGCCTCGGCCGAGCACGTGCTGAGCGTCGGTGGCATCGACGACTTCACGATCGCGGCCGTCGCCGAGCACGCGGGCGTGTCGGTGGGAGCGATCTACCGCCGCTTCACCGGCAAGGAGCAACTCCTCGCAGCGGTCAAGGACCAGCTCCTGGAGCAGCTGGAAACCGATGTGGCGGAGGCGCTTCGCGCGGCCGATCGCGATCTGCGCGGGGTCGTCGAGGCCTTCACCCGCGCGATGGCCGACGCCTTCGCCGGGCACACCCGGGCGTTCCCCGAACTGCTCAGCGGCCAGTCGGCGGAAGGGGCCGAGCGCGGCCTGCGGGCGCTCGACACGGTCCAGCGCGCCTTCGTCGAGGCCGTCGAGCCGCACGTGGACGGCTCGGATCCGCAGGACGTCCGGTTCACCGCCCGCACGATCATCGGCTCCTGCGTCCACCGCGCGGCCAGCTGCCGGGCCTGGCCGGACGGTCTCAGCTGGCCGGTCTGGCGGAGCCGGACCGCGGAGATGGCGCTCACCTACCTGACTTCCGGCTGAACCCGCGGGCCGCTGGGACGTCCTACGGGTGTGGGAGACGTGGTGGATTCGGACGGGGCCGGCGGGCGGATCGTCTTGCGGAGCACGCTCGACGGGATCTTGGTCGGCGCCGGTGCGGGCATCGTCCACGCCCTGGTCGTCGCGCTGTGGAGCGGTCTCGGAGCCGATCCGAGCGAGTCCGGGGTGGTCGGGTGGCGTTGCTGGCGCTGCTGGTCGCCACGCCGGTGGGCGCCGTCCTCGGGGCGATCTTCGGCGCGGTGTTCGGGCTCGTCGCGCTGACCCGGCCACGTCATCTCGGCCGGATCGAGGTGGTCGTGGTCGCCCTCATCGGCGTCCTGGTGCTGGTCGCGGCGATCGTCGGCCACGGCGGCGTGACGACCGGGCTCCTCGCCTGGACGGCGGGTCCGCTGCTGATCGGCACCCCCGCAGCGGCCCTCCACGCCAGGCGGGTACGACACCGGGTCGGATGAGTCGTCACGTCAGGTCTGCTGGCGGGGACTGGGCTAGGGTGCCGCTGCCTCGTGCGATGGGAAGGTGCTGCTGGTGGGTTGGTTCGAAGCGATCGTGCTGGGGTTGGTGCAGGGACTGACCGAGTTCCTGCCGATCTCCTCCAGCGCGCACGTCCGCGTGGTCGCGGCCCTCGCCGGGTGGGATGACCCCGGGGCGGCGTTCACCGCGGTCATCCAGATCGGCACGGAACTCGCGATCGTCGCCTACTTCGCGAAGAAGATCGGGTCGATCCTGCGGAACTGGTTCCGCTCGCTCTACAGCCCTGAGCACCGCCACCACCCGGACGCCCGGATGGGCTGGTTGATCATCGTCGGAACCATCCCGGTGGTCGTGCTCGGCGTCCTGTTCGAGGACGCGATCGACTCCGCGTTCCGCGACTTGAGGCTGACCGCGATCGTGCTGATCGGTTTCGGGCTGCTGCTCGGCTGGGCCGACCGCCACGGCCGCAAGGAACGCGCGCTCAGCGATCTGAACGTGCCGCACGGCCTCGCCTACGGGCTCGCGCAGGCGCTGGCGCTGATCCCGGGCGTGTCCCGCTCGGGTGGCACGACGACGGCGGGCCTGCTGATGGGCTATCGCCGCGCGGACGCCGCCGAGTACTCGTTCTTGCTGGCCGCACCGGCGGTGTTCGGTTCCGGGCTGTACAAGCTTACCGACATCGGCGCGGGCAACGCACCGGCTTGGGGGCCCACGCTCGTGGCCACGCTGGTGTCCTTCGTGGTCGGATTCGCCGTCGTCGCTTGGCTCATGGCCTACATCAAGCGCGGCACCTTCGTGCCGTTCGTCGTCTACCGCGTCGTCCTGGGAGTCGTGCTCCTGGCCCTGGTGTTCACCGGCGTCCTCGACCCAGCAGCAGGACCCAACACCTGACGACGCCCGCGCGCACGATCCGAAAAAGAAGAACCCCAGGTCGTGTGACCTGGGGTTTTGGTGGGCCGCCAGGGGATCGAACCCTGAACCCGCGGATTGTCGATCCATGATGGACAGTGCTTGCCGTTGTCTGACAGGACCTTTGGTTAGCTGCGTAGACAGCTACCGGGAAGTTCGCCTTGCCTGGTGTCATTTGCTGTAATCTGCGGCTGATTCTTGGCAATTAATCGGCGACTTCTGCTGTCCCTTGCCGTGGTTGGACGGCCTTCGCGGGGGCCAGCTGTGTGACCACCAGGCCGGGCCTCCGGATCTTCCCCATCCTCCAGCTCGACCTCCAGAGCATAGAACCTGTGTGCGAAAGGTTGCCAGGTGCCGAGCACCCCGTCGGCCGAAGGACATAAGGCCCCTCCGTGCCCACGTGGATGGGCGCACAGTCATAAGTACTACTTACGGAGGCGCTATGAGCAGCGACGATCGCAACAGCAAGCAGCCAGAGAAAAAGCCTGTGCCCGAGCCCGAGAAGAAGCCTTGGCCTCCCGCGCCCGAGAAGAAGGATTGAGGGCCTGCGTATTTACCTGCAAGGGAGGGCCTCTGTCCTCACCCCGTCGACCTGGCGAAGCCCTCATCAGCCCGTGTCAAGGGGGCAACCGCCGATGGTCACGATACGCCTGCACGCAAGCTTGCCCCCTTGACACGGGCTGATAGCCCTTGTGGAGGTCGATGGGGTGAGGACAGAGCAGCCACGACCGAACCGCAGCCGATGTGCCTGTCCCCCTCACCCTGTTGGCCTGCCCGTCCGGCGAGGACATCTTTTTGTGCCTGAGCGTGGGCCCGTTCTGGCGGTGCGGGGCCGCCTGCCTTCCCGTTTGGCCGGGGCGCGGGCGCCGGGACCGGCCGCCAGGCCGCATGCCCGGGGTCCCGCTGCCCCGGCCAGGGAAACAGCAGGCAGGCGGCCCCGCAGGGGCCGCCCTTGATGAAGAAAAGAAACTCTGAACACACGCTCTTTGGGCCAAGGTGTGGACCTCGCCAGTACGGTTAGGGCATGACCTTGGTCGAGTGGGCGTACGGGGTGTCAGAGGCAAAGCTCGCTGAAGCGCTTCCCAGGCGGTGGGCGCATGTTCAAGGAGTAGCTACGCGGGCTCGGGAAGTCGCGGGTGCGGTCGGTGAGGATGCAAGCTTGCTAGAAGCAGCTGCGATCCTTCATGACGTTGGGTACGCGCCTGACCTCGCGTTGACCGGGTTTCATCCGCTCGACGGGGCGAGGTACCTCGAACAGCTAGGGACTCCCGACCGACTCGTTCATCTTGTCGCCCATCATTCGTACGCGGCTCTTGAGGCCGATCTCCGCGGTTTGGCGAAGGAGCTTTCCGGCTACGAGGACGAGCGCACGGTCACGAGGGATGCGCTCTGGTGCTGCGACCTCACTACCACCCCGGACGGGGACGCGACGGATGCGCGCGACCGAATCGCGGAGATCAAGCAGCGGTACGGCCCTGGCGATCTCGTGACCACCTTTATCACAGATGCTTCGCCAGAGCTGCTCGCTGCTGTAGACCGCACTCTGGAACGGGCTCGAAAGGCTAGCTGAGGTAGGGGCTCTCGCGGTCTTCAAGGGCGTGGTCGATCCGGAGCCGAACCGATGGATGGATGTTCAGGCTCGGGATTCGCTCCGGCGACACCCACTCGACCCGTTTCGACTCCGAGCTTGTGCGGACGTTGCCGCCTACTATCTTGGCCTCGAAGGTGATCGAGAACTCCTGCCGGACCTCGCCGTCGTCGTAGGCGATGACGTGTCGGGGGTCGGAATAGATCCCGGTGACCCCGGTGATCTCCACACGGAGGCCAGTTTCCTCCTCAACCTCCCGGATGACGGCTTCGCGGGTCGTCTCGCCGATGTCTTGTGCGCCTCCTGGGATCGCCCATAGGCCATTGTCTGTGCGCTCGATCATCAGGACGTCACCCTGGTCGTTCTGGACCACGGCGGCAACGGCAACGACCAGACTGTTCGCGCTCGGAGCGCTGGGGTCGTCGTAGTAGTCCTTCTTGGGCATGGTGCTACCTACAGGATTTCGTTGTTGGCAGAGGTCCAGACGGCATCGAAGCTGTCTGCGTAAGTGGCGAACATGTCGCCGTCCGTCAGCTGTCGCAAGTGCATTGCAGGGGCATGGGATGCGACCTTGCCATACACGTGCGGGTTGATGATCATGTCGTCGTCGAAACGGTAGATGGAGTTGTAGAGAACCGTCCCGTGGGTCCGGACCTCGATGCCCGGTACGTCGGCGAGGGGCTTGAAAAAGGCGAGCGCATGATCGATCTTCGCCGAAATGGTGTTCCTGCCGATGTTCTCGTCCAGACTCCGCTGAATCACGGCCTCGCTATCCCGGTCACCGAAGAGGAGCCGCACCTGCGCTCCGTCGCGGGCCTTGCTCTCGAGCAGGTCCAGCAGTCCGGGCTTCTCGGTGAGGAACATGCCGACGTAGACGAGGATGTCGACCTGCTCGGTAGCTGCTGCGAGAAGCCGATCCCAGAGGTCCGCCGGTACGGCGCTGCGATGCGGATAGACCTTGACGATCTCCGACTCGCTCACCTTGTTGCGTTCAGCGGCTGACATCGCGTCGGGCCAGAGGTACGACTGGCGTTCGCCAAGCGTGGCTGCGACAGCCTGCCGGTACCGGCGGTACGGGGCGCGGACACCCCTGATCCACCTGTCCACCGTCTTCGGGTCGACTCCGACAGCTGTGGCCAGGTCTTCCTGCGTGAGTCCTTTGGCTTCGATGGCATCGCGAAGCCGCTCGTTCTCCATCTGGTCCTCCGCTGGGGACGTCTGGGACGCCTTCGGACGCGGGGACGTCCCAAGCCGTCCCGCTGTGCGGTGAACGCGTCCCAGCAAATTCGCGAACCTAGAGGTGTAAGGGCGAGAGCACGACGGAAGGGGCGGACATGAACATCGCGCCCGGCCAAGCGACTAGTCGGCTGACCTCTGTTCAAGACGTTCGAGTCGAGCAGCAAGCGTGCCGACCTCGCTTTGAAGTTGGTGCAGCTGCTGAGCGACCTCAGCGAGTGACTCACCGACGTTGCTTGCGGCCGGGCTGCTCGGTGGCTCCTTGGCGAAATACCCCAGACCAGCAACGGATTCGGCATAGCCGTCTTGAGCTAGCTGCGAGAGAGCTTTCTGCGCAGTCATCGAGGACACGTCGTGGTCCTTGGCCAAGGTGCGCACAGACGGGAGCTTGGTGCCAGGCGGAAGTTCTCCACGCTCGATCTGCTCCATGATCGAGTAGGCCAGCTCCTGGTAAGGGTGTGCGGCCACACGCTGGGATTTCACAAGGTCACCGTACCTATACGACGTATTACGCGCTAGATCACCCGATTGGACCATTGGACGCTGTACTAGGACAGTGCTACGGTGGACTAGTACGGCACAGAACGAGCTGATACACGGAGGCAAGAGATGCTGAGGAACATCCCGGTCAACATGCAGGGCTACAAGCTGATGATCACCGAGGCCCCGCAGGAGAAGACCCGCGAGAACGAGAACGGCCAGACGGAGTACGTGACCGACCGCGAGGGCATCCAGCAGTTCGTGGTGTCGCTGTTCGCGAAGCGGAAGGTCCAGCCGGGCGAGTTCGCGGGCAAGGGCGAGGAGATCAAGGTGACCTTGACCGCCGACCCCGGCGAGGGCTTCGAGGAGGGCGTCTACGTCCAGCTGGTCGACGCGACCGTGAGCCACTGGGAGAACAACGGCCGTTCGGGCCTGTCGTTCAAGGCGGGCGGCCTGACCCCGGCGGGCGCCCAGATCCCGGTCGCCGCCTGACCGGACCCGAATTCTGACCATTCCGATCTGACGTTTTCTTAAGCCCATTCGGGCTGCTTGTTCCTTGAGAATTACATAGTGGGCCGAGCTATGCCTTTTTCCGGCGTGAATTATTGCGCCGGGGAGGCCATGTTAGCCCCCGAAATGCAAGAGAGTCGGGGGCTTTCATGGTTTCCCACAAGGAAGGAGAAAAGTGTGCTCAGTCAGCGTCAGTACCACGAGTTGATGAACGCCTACACGCACATAGCCGAAACGGTGGAAAGTGCCACGTCGTTTCTGGACGAGGACTGGCGAACCGTCGTTTCAGCCGGTGGCGCTTGTCGTCAACGAGCGGCGAATGTAATCCACCAGATGGAAGGAATGTGCAAGGACCTCCGCCGCTGGATCGCATTCTTCGAAGAGAACGCGGAGGTGGAGTAAATGACCGCCTATTCCGAAAGCACGACAGCATCGTGCGCGAATGGCTGCGGAATGCCCGTCTGGGGCTCGCAGGTGATGTGCACATCGTGCGCAACAAAGTGATCAACCAAGAGAGAAGGAAGTGGTTCTCAGTGTCTTTGTGCTACTGCCCGGCTTGCCACATCGACCCGACGCGGTACCGGCACTCGGGCGATCAGTTCTGCACCCACGTAGCGAACGGAGGTGAGGGTCATGGGTGGGTTTGATTTCCACGGCTCCGGCTGCCTGGGCTCCGACAAGGGGTGAGCGGGCATGGACGGTGAAACGGACCTGTTCGGCAACCCGGTGGCTCCACTGCCGAAGCGGGAGGAGCCTCGGCCGCCGATCAACGACATGGACCTGATCGAGAAGGTGCTCCGGTCGGCCTCGCGTATCGGGTTCGTGCTGGTGGGCATCCGCGAGGACGTCTACAAGCGTCTGAGCAGCGACGAGGTGGAGAAGGTCCCCGAGCACATCGACGCGGCCGTGCACCAGCTGATCGAGGCTCGCTGGCTGGAGGTCGGCGGCACGCACCACGTGCGCTACGGCCGCTACCAGGGACCGGCCCGTTCGGTTCTGGTGCCGCGCAGGTCGAAGCAGGCCGCCTACCGATGGGAGGCGCTGGCTAATCCCTGGAAGAACAGCGACATCGAGGAAAGGGGGCGGGTGGCGTGAGTTCCTGTCAGCACTGGTTCTTCTATGTCAGCCCGGACGGCACCGCGCAGTGCCAGGACTGCCCGCATTCGTGGAAGGTCAATTGAGTTCAGAGCGAGCACCACCATTCGCTGTCAGGTCAGCGGATGGCAATCAATAGGAGCAAGACCCAAACAGAAAGGGAGTGTGATCGATCGTGCAGGTTCAGGCTGCGAATCGTCACGCCATGAACAAGTACCGCGACCTGATGGCCGCTGTTGCTTTGGTTCGCACGGCGCTGGACGAAGCCAAAAAGCTCCACAAGAAGATCCAAGAGCCCGGCGAGACTGATTGGCGGGTTCCAGGCCGGGACGAGGTCGACGGCGCGCACGCCAAGGCCGCCGTGCAGTTGACCTCGTTTCACACGGCAACAGTGAAGTGGGAAAAGGAACTCGTCTCGAAGGGATGGAGGGTCTGAACATGAGCAACAACAGCTACCAGGTCACGGCAATCATCGAGGACATCGACAAGGCCATGAACACCCTGCGAGAGGCCATGAAGGGCCTGCAGGTGCGCACGGCTGGGTTCAAGAAGGACCACGACGAACTGGCAAAGGCGGTCGCGAACTACAAGGTCGACCTCGAAGACGCCCAGTTCAACAACTCGAAATAACCCGAACACGCACGTCCCCCGAAGGGGCTCGGCTACCGCTGCGGTGGTGGTCGAGCCCCTTTCTTGCTCTCAAAGGAGTTGATCCGCAATGGCTTTGGTGAACCGACGCAAGGGCATGGAATGGCGCGCGGCCTCGTGGATGGCCCGCCACCCCGGCATGACCGGCACGCCCGCCGCACTGGCCACCAGTGTGGTCGAGCTCGGACCGGTCACCACCGGAACCGTCCTGGCCGGAGTGGGTGCGGCCGGGCTGTCCTGGTATCGCGGACACCCCGAGACCTTCGACCGCTACGCCGGTCCAGCATTGCGGTCGTTCCGTCGCAGATGGCTGCGTTACGTGGGCCGCCGCTGGCGTGGCCTGATGATCGATTGCGAGTTCGGCCGGGAGAACCGCCGGACCGGACACATCGAAGTGCCCCGCCTGGTCCGCGTGCACTCCGCCTCGCCGTCGATCGACACCCTCTACGTGAAGGTCCTGCGGGGCCAGTCGCTGAAGAAGTTCCAAGACGCCGCCGACGAACTCTCGATGGCGCTACGGGCCGACGCGCTGGGGATCGTGAAGGTCAAGCCCGGCATCATCGCGCTCACTGTCGTTCGCGGGAACCCGTTCGAGCAGGTCATCGACCCGGCTGAGATCCCCGCGGATTCCTCGGACGTGGACCTGTCGGCGCTGTACTTCGGCGAGGACGAGTACGGCAACGACTGGACCGAACCGATCATCGGCAACCACCTCCTCGGGGTCGGCGCGACCGGTTCGGGTAAGGGCTCGCTGATGTGGAACCCGCTTCGGGCGATGGGTCCGGCGATCCGGGATGGCCTGGTGCGGGTTGACATGTGCGACCTCAAGGGCGGCATGGAAGCGGGCAGCGCCCGCCCGCTGTTCAACGACTACGCCGACGAGCCGGAAAGGGCCCTGGAGGTCATCACGGCGTTCCGCGATGACATGAAGGCCACCCAACGCCACCTCAAAGAGGAGCGGCTGCGGAAGTTCCGTGTCAGCACCGAGACGCCGCTGCGGGTGCTGATGATCGACGAGCTGGCCATGATGACCGCCCTCGGTGACTCCAGCATCACCCGCAAGGCCGTGAAGCTGCTGGCCGAGATCATGACCCAAGGACGCGGCCCGGGATTCGCCGTCTGCGCTTATCTGCAGGAGCCGACCAAGGACATCCTGCCGGTCCGGGACCTGTTCACTCGCAGGATCTGCCTGCGCACCACCGCCGAGAACCACGCCGACATGACCCTCGGCGATGGCATGCGCGTCAAGGGCGCCCTCACGGACGAGATCCCCGCTGACGAGGACCACGCCGGGATTGGTTTCCGCGTCGACCAGTACACCCGCCGCCCCATCCGGGTGCGGGCCGGAAACGTCACCGACGAGGACATCGACGAGCTGGTGCGCACCTGCCCGGCGCCGACCGAGGACACCTCGAACGTCGTTCCGTTCAACCGGGACGAAGACGAAGACGCCGCCTGATCTCACCACAACGAAGGAGGACTGATGCGTGTGAAAACGCGCTACTACAGCGGAGCTTTCGGAGCAGTCACGGATCTCACCCCGACAGCGGAAGGCATCAGCATGGGGATCACCGACCAGTTTGCAGGAAGAACGGAGCACGCGCGCTGCCTGCTGGACCGTGATGAGTTTCGGCGGCTCCTCGCCGAGGGGGAGGCCCTGCTCGCCGAGTCCGAAGCGCGGGAACGCAAGGACTACCCGCCCCACCCCGACGAGGACTGATCCAGGAGGGAAACCGTGCACCGCACACCGCTTTTCGACCCCACACCGGGTGACCAGCGCCCGATCGTCATCGCCCGCCCGCACGCGGAGGGCTTCGAGGTGGCCATCACCTGGCCCGGCAGCGCCGCGAGACCCGAGCCGCTTCGCGTGGTCAGCCTCGCCGCGTTCTGGGAGGTCCTCAACGACCTCACCTCACTGCACACCGAAACCGCCCGAGACCCGAATCAGTACGCACTGTTTACCGATGAGGAAGGAAGCAAGTCATGAAGCCTGTTGTCCACGTGGAACTGACCGGCAAGGCGATCAAGACCGTTCTGGTGTTAATGGCCTTCATCTCCGCGATCCTGGCGCTGGTGTGGCTGCTGGTCAGCCCCTCCTACGCCATCGCCGGAGGCATCGGAGTCGTCCTAGCGATCAAGGGCCTGTATGCCCTGTTCACTCCCAGCAGCGACTAGGGGGTGGAGGCGATGAACCAGGACGAGCCACCGCAGATAAGCAGGGCGCACCTGTGGCTTTCGCCGGTTGCGCTGGGGCTGGTGGCGCTGGCTGCGGTGATGGGCTGGGCCGCGAGCTTCGTGGGACTGCACGAATACGGCATGACCTCCATGACCGGGTTCGGCTACTGGACCGCGTGGCTCGTGCCGGCCACCTTCGACGGGGCCGCGTTCGCCTGCACCCTGATGACCTACCGGGCCTCCATCCACGGCCGCTCCGCCCTCCGCGCGCGGCTGCTGATGTGGGGATTCACGGCAGTGAGTTCGTGGATCAACTGGATTCACCAGCCCACCCTCGAGACCCGCCTGGTCGCCGCAGGGCTGCCGGTCGCTGCCGTCGCGGTCTTCGACATCGTCCTGCTGGAGATGCGAGCGGACTACGAAGCCCGCCACGGCCGCACCAAGTTCCGGCTCCGGCCGGGCCTGCTGGTCCTGCGCTGGCTGGTCGACCGCACCGGCACCACCACGGCGTTCCGAACCCAGATCACCGCCATCCCCGTCCACCAGCTCATCGGACAGGCCACCCCGGCGGAGCTCCCGGCACCAGAGTCACGTCCGGCCACTCCGGTCGCTCCGGCCGCGTCACCGGCACCGCCGACGCCGCCCGTGGCGGACAAGCCGACCACCGAGATCCCGAAGGTCGTCAGCAGGGGGCCGAAGCTGCCGCCCCCGATGCTCAAGGCTGTCCAGGCGGCCTACACCCGCGCCCGCAACGAGGGCCGGGAGTTCACCGCTGACGACGTCCACGCCGTGATCAAGGTCCCGGCCGACAAGGCCGAACAAATCGCGGCCAGCTACAGCACCACCAACGGCCACGCCCTCGCGTAAAGCCGTTGCCCCACAACTGAACAGCACCGATCGCTCGGCGGGACACCACCACCGGGTTGATCGGCCGCAGGTGGTGTCCCGCCTCTACTTCGTCAGGAGGTGGAGATGTCGCCGACCATGATGACCGCCCAGGACTACCGTGCGCTGGTCGCTGACGGCTTCCAACGCCGCGCCCGCGCCGCAGGGTTCCAGCAGTGGCGCACCGAGGCCGCCACGACTGGCGGCTGCACTCACCCGATCCGCCTGTCCGGACACTGGGCCATCCAGGACACCACCAGCGGACAGGTCCTCGACTCCCGGTCCGGACATGTGACCGTCCCCTGCGGCAACCGCCGCGAATCGGTCTGCGTGGCCTGCTCCGACCGCTACGCCGCCGACGCCTTCCACCTCCTCAAAGCCGGACTCACCGGCGACACCAAAGGCATCCCGGCCACGGTCGCGGACAAGCCCCGGCTGTTCCTGACTTTGACCGCTCCGAGCTTCGGGCCGGTCCACAACCGCCGGGCCCCTCACGGCAAGGCCATCCCGTGCCGCTGCGGCGAGTACCACCACCCCGACGACCCGCGCATCGGACAGCCCCTCGATCCGGCCAGCTACGACTACACCGGGCACGTGCTCTGGCAGGCCCACGCCGGGGACCTCTGGCACCGCTTCACCACTTACCTCAAGCGTTACCTCGCGCAGGCCGCAGGGCTCCCGCAGCGTCTGTTCGCTGAGCACGCGCGGTTGTCGTTCGCCAAGGTTGCCGAGTTCCAGCGCCGGGGTGTAATCCACTTCCACGCCGTCCTGCGCCTCGACGGGCCGGAGGGTGCGGGGGACCCGACCCCGGGGTGGGCCACCTCCGATGTGCTCACCGACGCCATCCGCCTCGCTCACGCCAACACGGTCCTGACCTCCCCTGAGGTCGACGGCCGCACCTGGGAGCTGGCGTTTGGAGAGCAGATCGACATCCGCCCCATCCGGCCCGCTGATGCCGGACAGGTCGAAGACGAGCACGGGGTGATCACTGACGATCGGCTTGCGTCCTATGTGGCCAAGTACGCCACCAAGGGCACCGGCAAGAGCGAAGCCGTCGACCGCCGCATCCGCACTCAAGCCGACATCGACCGACTGCAGGTTACCGAGCATCACCGGCGGATCATCCAAACCGCCTGGGACCTTGTCGCCCCGGTTCCGTGCCCGGACTGCCACCCCGACGGCTTCCACGTCCCCGAGGGCTGCGGGTGTGAGCGGGCGCAGTACTGCGCGACCTGCAACAACGGTGGCGAGGTCAGCCGCTCTGTCCTCTGGCACCGGATGCACCCGGAGCAGGCCGACAAGCCCGACCCGCTGGACGCGCTCAAGCTCCGGCACTGGGCGCACATGCTCGCCTTCCGAGGCCACTTTCTCAGCAAAACCCGGTACTACTCGGTGCCGTTCCGGCAGATCCGCGACGACCGACGCCGCTACCGGCACGAGGAAACCCTTGCCGAGCTCGGGGTCACCGACGACTCGATCACCGTGATCAACGACTGGTCGCTGGTCAGCGTCGGCCACCGCACCCCCGAAGAACGCGAACTCGCCGCCGCCATGGCCGAACGCCAACGCGAGACACGCAAACACCGCCACAGCATCGAAAGGAAGGACTGACCATGCGCAACCTGTGGGGAATCGACGACGTTGCCAGCTACCTCGGTGTGCCGGTCGGCACCCTCTACCAGTGGCGCAGTCGTGGCTATGGCCCGACCGGACGCAAGATCGGAAAGTACGTCCGGTTCAAGCCCGAGGATGTCGAGGACTGGTTTGAGTCTCAGGCTGCGGGGGTGATCTGAGATGGCGGGTCGGCTGCCGCTTCCGCTGGGAACGATGGGGGAGATCTCGGTCAAGCAGGTCGGCAAGTCCTGGGCGGCAAGGGCCTGGTACCGGCGCGAGGACGGGACCTATGCCGACGTGCGTCGTCGCGGCCGAACCAAGGAGCTGGCTCGGCAGGCTGTCCGGGACGCGGTCAAGGATCTGGTTCCCGTGTCTGACAGCACCGACCTAACAGCCACATCGCTGTTCGCGGATGCTGCCCAAGCATGGATCGATGAGTTCAGGAAGGACGCCGAGAACGGTACGTACTCGCTGACCTCGCTGGACACCTACGAGAACGTCTATGAGAACCACGTCAAGCCGAGCCTCGGCGAGCTCCGCCTGTATGAGGTGAAGACTCCGGTGGTCAACAAGCTCTGCCAGGCGAAGCTCAAGGACAACAGCTTGACTCTGGCCAAGCTCGTCAAGGCCGTGATCAGCAACGTCATGATCTTTGCGATTCAGGCTGGGGCTGTCGAGACCAACCCAACGAAGGGCATCGCCGCCCTGTCCGAGCGGAGAGCCAAGATCAAGCGGAAGAAGCCGCGGGCCTTGACCAAGGACGAACTGAGCGAGCTGCTCAAGATCCTTGACCAAGATGAAGAGGCGAAGAAGCGGGACCTGCCGGACTTGGTGCGCTTCTTCATCGCGACGGGCGAGCGAGCGGGTGAGGCTCTGGGCGCTCACTGGGAGGACTTCGATCCGGAGTCCAAGAAGCTGCGGATGAGCGGGAACCTGATCCGAGCACGTGGCAAGGGTGCGCTACGCAACGACGGGAAGACCGACGGCTCGGCGCGGGACATCGCACTCCCTGACTGGGCCGTGAACATGCTCCGGGAGCGAGCCGAGCAACTGGGTGAGGTTGATCCGGGCAAGCCGATCTTCGTCAACACGAGGGGCGGATACCTCAACGCCTCGAACGTCTACAACCGGACGTGGGCACCGTTCCGGACCCGCGCTGGCTACGACTGGGTGACTTTCCACACACTGCGCAAGACGGTTGCCACGCTGCTGGACGAAGCGGGCCTGACCGCTCGCCAGGTGGCCGACCTGCTGGGCCACTCGCGCGTGTCGATGACCCAAGACGTGTACTTCGGCCGGGGTCAGCAGTCCCGCGCCAGTGCCGAAGCCCTGGCCTTCGTGGTGCCCATCGAGGGGCCGGGGAAAGTTGGCAATTAATTGGCAACCGGACCTCGGCAACAAAGAACCCCAGGTCTGTGACCTGGGGTTTTTGGTGGGCCGCCAGGGGATCGAACCCTGAACCCGCGGATTAAAAGTCCGCTGCTCTGCCAGTTGAGCTAACGGCCCGCGTGCCCAAGGTTACAAGGTTCGGATGATCTTCGTGGCTCGCGGTAGTGGCAATTCGGACCGAAGTCACACCGCAACGACCACCCACCCCGACCCGCGATGCCCCCGTGGCCCCCGGGACGGGTCGAACTCGAAGGGAGAGCGGCGTCTTGACGTACCAGCACCGTCTCGCGACGCGCGAGGACCTGCCCGCGATCGTGGACATCTACAACTCGGTGATCCCGGACCGCTCAGCCACCTGCGACCTGGAGCCGATCACGGTCGACTCGCGCGAGGTCTGGTTCGCCGAGTCGGATCCGGAGCGGTACCCGATCTGGGTCGGGCACGAACCGGGCGCTCCGGAGGTCGTGACCGGGTACGTGTCGCTGGAACCGTTCCTCAACGGTCGTCGGGGCTACGACGTGACCGCGGACCTGGCGTTGTACCTGCATCCGGAGCACCGGGGCAGCGGTCAGGGCGCGTACCTGCTGAGCCGTGCCATCGCGCGGGCGCCCGAACTGGGGTTGCGGGCCATCGCGACCACGATCTTCGCGTCGAACGAGCGGAGCCTGCGCCTCTTCCGCTCCCACGGGTTCCAGGAGTGGGGACGGCTCCCGGCGGTCGCGGAACTGGACGGCCGCCTCGAAGACGTCGTCTTCGTCGGCCTCCCGCTCACCACCGGCCTGGGCTGAGTGCCTCTCGGACCGGGGCGAGTACCGCGGTTTTCGTCCCGGTGGTGTCGTGGGCTTTCGGGAGGTTGTCGGGTTGTTGACCTGGGTTGGGGAGCGGAGAAGGGTCGGGGTGCGGTCGTGGGGGCCGCGTCCGTCAGGGTTGCCGGCATGGGGAGAACCGTGAGCAGGATCCTCGCGACGCACACCGGAAGTCTGATCCGCCCGACCGAGCTCCTGTCCTTCCTGTCCGCGAAGGCGCGTGGTGCCGCCGTGGACGAGGACGCCTACCGGACCTGCCTGGCCAAGTCCGTCGACGACGTCGTCCGCCAACAGGTGGCGGCCGGGATCGACGTCGTCGACGACGGCGAGATGGGCAAGGCCAGCTGGATCACCTACCTCTACGAACGGGTCAGCGGCCTGGAGTCGCGGCCGATCGAGCTCGAGGGCGCGAGCATGCTGCCGCCCAGCCGCGACCGGCAGGCGTTCCCGGGCGCCTACGCCGAACTCGACGCGCTCGACGAGGCAGCGACCCGCAAGAGCAACTCGCAGGCCGACGAGCAGACCCCGTCGGCCTGGTACTGCACCGGTCCGCTGCGCTACGACCGGACGGCCGTCGACCGCGACATCGCGAACGTGAAAGCCGCTGTCGCGCAACACGAAGGCGTCGAGGGCTTCTTGCCGGTGGTCGCCCCGGCGAGCGCCTACTGGCTGACCAACGAGCACTACGACTCCGACGAGGAGTTCGTCTTCGCGCTGGCCGACGCGCTCAAGGAGGAGTACCGGGCGATCGTCGACAGCGGCCTGCTGCTGCAGGTCGACGACGCGGTGCTGATGCACGAGTGCGACACGATCCTCGCCGAGGGCGGATCCCACGACGATTACCGCCGTTGGGCGGAGCTGCGCGTGCGGGCGCTCAACCACGCGCTGGAAGGGCTGCCGGAGGAGCGCGTCCGGTATCACGTGTGCTTCGGCAGCTGGCACGGTCCGCACGCGTTCGACCCGCCGCTGCGCGATGTCGTCGACCTGATCTTGCAGGTCAACGCGGGTGCTTACGCGATGGAGCAGGCGAACCCGCGGCACGAGCACGAATGGCGGGTGTGGGAGGACGTGCAGCTGCCGGAGGGCAAGAAGCTCATCCCGGGCGTGGTCACCCACCACACCAACGTCGTCGAGCACCCGGAACTCGTCGCGCAGCGGCTCGTTCGGCTGGCCGGTGTAGTGGGGCGGGACAACGTGCTCGCCGGTACGGATTGCGGTTTCGCGCAGGGCGCGTTCGTGCACCGGGTGCACGAGGAGATCCAGTGGGCGAAGCTCTCGGCCCTCGCGGAGGGCGCGCGGCTGGCTTCGGCGCAGCTCTGGAGCAGGTGATGTCGAGGCGGCGGCGCGGCGGTGAAAACCCGCTGCGCCGCTTGGGAATTCGGTAAGATGGACAGATGGGAGACGCTGCGCGCTCGGTGCGCGATGTCGAGGGCCTGCTGCGGATGCTGGACGAGATCTTCCCGCCGCCCCAACCGTTCTGGGATTGCTTCTACGAGGATCGCGACCGAGGGGTCCCGTTCTTCGCCGCGAAACCGGACGAGAACCTGGTGTCCTACGTGGAGGAACTGCTGCAGCCGGGCCGTGCGCTCGACCTCGGGTGCGGCCCCGGCAGGAACGCCATCTACCTGGCATCGCGGGGATTCGACGTCGACGCCATCGACCTGTCCGCCACCGCGATCGCGTGGGCGCGGGAACGCGCACCGGAAATCCGCTTCCACCGGGGCGATGCGTTCACCGCCGACCTCGCCGGCCCCTACGACCTCATCCACGACTCGGGCTTCTTCCACCACCTGCCGCCGCACCGCCGCGTGAGCTACGTCGACCTCGTCGAGCGGCTGCTGGTGCGCGGCGGCCACCTGGCGATGACGTGCTTCGCCGCCGGCGCCGAGAACTCCGGGACGGAACTGCCTGACGCGGAGCTCTACCGCGACCGCTCCCTGCGCGGTGGCCTCGCCTACACCCCCGACGAGCTGCGCGCGATCTTCTCCGGGCTCGCACCGGTCGAGATCCGCCCGATGCGCGCCCAGGCACCCTGGTCACCGCTGTTCGGCGAGGGCTTCCTCCACGCCGCCCTGTTCCGGCGCTGAGGTCAGGTGCAGATCGAGGGGACGGCGCGGCCCAGGGCCGCCTGGTGGAGGGCGTCGAGGTCGCGGGCGGTGCGGGCGTAGGCGCCGGCCAGGTGGCCGGTGCACGGCGGACCGTCGCGCAGCTCGTCGGTGTCGCGGAGCTCCACGAGGATCGCCTCGCCCAGGCGGTCCAGCTCCGGGCGGATCTCGCCGAGATCGGGGCGTTCGGTGGGCTGCTGGTCGGGGTTCGCGGTCCAGTGGGCGTGCAGCGCGCGCTGCACGAGCTTGCTGGCCTCGATCTGATCGCGGAAGACCCGCTCGGCCTCCTCCGGGTCCAGCCCGAGCTCCACCGCCCGCGCGGCCACACCGTCGAGGACCTGCTGCTCGCGCTCGGGGTCCTCGATCGGTGAATCGGTCCCCCACTTCGCCGCCGCCACCTGGTCGGACAGCACCACCCGCTCGGCAGCCGACCCCACCAGCGGGTCCAGCGCCCCCTGGGCCTGCGCCGGAGCACCGAGCCCGAGCGCAGCGGCCACCACAGCCCCACCGACCACCCACGACCGCATCCCGAAACCTCCTCGAAGATCACCTGTTCCCAGTCTTACACCCGGTTCCCCGGGTGCTGTGACGGTTTCCAGCGGAATTCCGGGTGACGGGTGGATCGGGTGATCGATGGCGGTCGGATGCGCGGAGTCCGGTTAAGGTGGATGTGGTGGAGTACAGCGCCGACTTGTTCCGCATCGTCGCCGGTTGGGGTGTCGCGTCGCCCGCGTGGGTGCAGGCCGTTGCCCTGGTGCTGACCGATGCCCTGCTGCTCGGGTTCATCCCCGTCGCCGGATACGTGTGGTGGCGGGTGGACCGCCGGGCGCGGGCCGCGCTGGCGATCCTGCTCTCCGGTGGTGCCGCTTGGGTGCTCACCGATCCGGTCAAGGACGCCGTCAAGCAGCTGCGGCCGTGCCGGGCGTTGCCGGTGCGCACCCTCGAGCACTGCAGCGAGGTGGGGGTGTGGTCGCTGCCCAGCGGGCACTCGGCCACGGCCGCGGCGTTCGCGGTGGCGGTGGCCGTGCTGTGGCGGCGGGCTGCTGCGGTGGTCGCCGTGCTGGCGCTGCTGGAGGCGTTCCTGCGGGTGTTCATCGGCGTGCACTACCCGCACGACGTGATCGCCGGGCTGCTCTTCGGCGCGCTCATCGGTGTGGTCGCCGCGGTCGCGAGCAAGCCGAGCGCGCAGCGTCCGCCCACCGCTCCGGCCCGGACCGGCGAGCGCGTGGCGGCCTAGAGCTCGGCGTGGATGAGCGGTCCTTCCGCGGCCTGGGCGGCTCCGCCGGTGCTCTCGGCCAGCCAGGCCCGGAAGGCGTCGACGCCCTCGACCGGGACGTGGACGTGGAAGCGGACCGCGGCGTCGTAGGAGGTGTCGGCGACCTGGTAACCGGCCGACCGCAGATCGTTGTCGAGCCTGCCCGCCAGCACGTAGTCGGCCTCGACCTCCAGCACCCGCACCGGCCGCCGCTGCAGCGTTCCGACCTGCTCCAGCGCTTCGGATACCGCACCGCCGTAGGCGCGGACCAGCCCTCCGGCGCCCAGCAGCACCCCGCCGAAGTAGCGGGTGACCACGGCCACGGTGTTGGTGATCTCGTTGCGGCGCAGCACTTCCAGCATCGGCACCCCGGCCGTGCCCGCGGGTTCGCCGTCGTCGCTGGACTTCTGGATCTCGCCGGAGTCGCCGAGCACGAACGCCGAGCAGTGGTGCCGGGCGTCGTGGTGGGTCTTGCGCTGGAGCTGGATGAACTCCCGCGCCTCGGACTCCTCGGTCACCCGCGCCAGCGAGCAGATGAACCGGGACCTGCGCACCTCGATCTCGTGCTCGCCCGACCGCTTGATCGTCCGCATCAGCCCTCCCCAGGCCATCCTCCCACCTGGGGGTTCACCGATCGCCGTGTGGGGATTTCCATAGAAAGGCCGGGCGATTTCCGGCTTGTCGGTACCGCCACGTACCGTCCACCCTCATGGAGCAATCATCGAGCCCGTTTGAACCAGGCGTGCGGGTGCGTGCCACGTTCGGCCGGTTCCGTGATCAGGAGGGCACGGTGGTGGAGACCGCCACCGGTCTCCCGCAGGTCTTCGAGGGCCCGGTCCTCTGGGTGAGATTCGACGGGGCAGAAGAGCCCGGACTCGTGGCCGGTCGCTTCCTCGAAGAAGCGGCCTGAGCCGCGGGCGGCTGCGCTGCGCAACCGCCCGCGAAGCGATCAGCCCCAAACCTCCTGGGCGGTTTCCACGACCAGGCGGAGCTTGGCGACCTCCTCCTCGTAGGTCAGCGCGTTGCCGTCCTTGGTCGAGGCGAAACCGCACTGCGGGGACAGGCACAGCTGGTCGAGGTCGACGTACTTGGCGGCCTCGTCGATGCGGCGCTTGAGCTCGTCCTTGGACTCCAGCTCGCCGCGCTTGGTCGTCACCAGGCCGAGCACCACGTGCTTGCCCTTGGGCACGTGCCGCAGCGGGGCGAAGGTGCCCGAGCGCTCGTCGTCGAACTCCATGAAGAAGCCGTCGACCTCGAGCTGGTTGAACAGGGCCTCGGCGACGAAGTCGTAGCCGCCCTCGGCGACCCACGACGAGCGGAAGTTGCCCCGGCACATGTGGGTGGTCACCGTCAGGGTGTCCGGGCGCCCGCGCAGCGACTCGTTGATCAGCTCGATGTCCCTGACGTGCGCGTTCTCGCCGTCCTCGCCCCGCTCGTTGAGCATCTCGCGCTGCTTGGGGTCGTTGAGGTAGGCGAGGCTCGTGTCGTCGAGCTGCAGGTAGTGGCAGCCCAGGTCGGCCAGCGCGCGCACCTCGGCGCGGTAGGCGGCGGCCAGGTCGGCGCGGAACTGGTCCATGTCCGGGTAGACGCTGGAGTCCACGGCCGCCGGCCCGCCCCGGTAGGTGAGCATGCCCGGCGAGGGGATGGTCAACTTCGGCGTGTTCTTGGTGGTCTTCGAGGCCAGGAACGTGAAGGCGTCGGCGAAGATCGTGCCCGAGAGCTTGATCTTGTCGGTGACCTTCAGGTCGGGGGTGACGAACTCGATGTCCCCCTGGGCGTTGTGGAACTGGACCTTGAGGTTGTTGTCCTCGACGCGCTCGACGCCGTCCAGCTGGTAGAGGAAGTCCATGTGCCATGAGCTGCGGCGGAACTCGCCGTCGGTGGCGCTCTGCAGGCCGACGTCCTCCTGCATCTTGACGACCTGGGTGATCGCCTCGTCCTCGATCCCGCGCAGCTCGGCGTCGTCGATTCGGCCGGCCGCGTGCGAGTCTCGGGCTTCCAACAGGCGCTCGGGGCGGAGCAGGCTGCCGACGTGGTCGGCCCGGAACGGTGGTGCAACACGTGGGCTCATGGCACGCAACATAGTTCTCGGCCACGGGTGTGCCTAGGTGAGTTTTCAATTTCCGAAAATCTGGCCCGGCCCGGGTGCGGCACGGTCGTTTACGGCGTGTGACCAAGGACAATTCGGTACATACGGTCGAGTGGATAAAATTGTTGGGGCAGCTACGTCGGGGATGACGGATGGAGACGATGCGAGTTCTCGTGATCGGAGCCGGAGTCGGGGGACTCGCAATCGCCAACGGATTGCTCGGCAAAGGCCATGACGTGCAGGTTTACGAGCACCACGACGCCTTGAGGACGTCCGGTGCGGGCATCACGGTGTGGAGCAACGGCACCGCGGCGCTGCGCGAGCTGGGCGTGGACATCACCGACCGCGGGCACCAGCTGCACAGCCTCCGATCACTCACCGAATCCGGCCGGTTGCTCTGGGAAGCCGATCTGGACGAGGTCACCGAGCGGCTCGGCTCGCCCACCGTGCAGATCCCGCGCCGCAGGCTCATCGCCGAGATGGCCGGTTCGCTGCCGGCGGGAGCGCTGCAGTTCGGCCGCCGCTGCGTCGCCGTCACCGAGCACCCGGACCACGTGCGGGTGGACTTCGCCGACGGCTCCAGCGCCACCGGTGACGTGCTCATCGGCGCCGACGGGCAGCGCTCGGTGGTGCGCCAGCAGGTGCTCGGCGGCGAGCCCGCCAAGCCCACCGGCTGGGCCAGCTGGCAGGGCCTGACCCGCAGCGACCTGCCGGTCGCGCTGGGCAGGCAGACGCTCAACATCGCCGGTCGCAACGCGCACTGCGGCCTCATCCCCACCGGCGACGGGCTGCTGCACTGGTGGTTCGACATGCCGTGGAAGGAGGGCGACCCGGTCCACTCGGTCGCCGAGCTGCGCGAGCTCTTCCGCGGCTGGCCGGAACCGGTCGAGTCGCTGCTGGCCTCGGTCACCGACGACGACCTGGGCTTCTTCCCGCACATCCGGCACAAGGTCCCGCACGTCTGGGGCGGGTCGCGCAGCACGCTGCTCGGCGACGCCGTGCACGCCATGCCGCCCGCGGTCGCCCAGGCCGCCAACCAGACCCTCGAGGACGCCTGGCTGCTCACCCAGTACATGAGCGACGGCGAGGGCTCGCCGTCGGAGCGACTGCGGGCCTACGAGTTCGAGCGCCGTCCCCGGGTCCTCAAGGTCTCCCGCACGGCGGCCCTGACCTCGGCCCAGCGCCGCACCCCGATCCAGCGCCTGGCCCGCTTCCCGGGGTGGCTGGCCACCCACAGCCAGGTCGTCTCGCTGCGCTCCGGCAGCAACGTCCTGCACTCGCTGTCGGCCAAGCCCCGCCTGCGCGTGGCCTGAACCGCGAAAAGGGCCCTTGACCGGGAGGTCAGGGGCCCTTCTTCAGCGGGAGCTCACATGTCGTCCGGGTTGGGGCCGACGCGGACGCCGGTCTCCAGCGCGGTCAGCGCCTTGACGTCGTCCTGGGCGAGCTCGAAGTCGAAGACCTCGATGTTCTCCTTGATGCGCGAGGGCGTGACCGACTTCGGGATGGTCACGTTGCCCAGCTCGATGTGCCAGCGCAGCACGATCTGGGCCGGGGTCTTGCCGTACTTCTCCGCGAGGTTCGCGACCGTGGCGCTGTCCAGCAGGCCGTTGTTGCGGCCCAGCGGGCTCCACGCCTCGGTGATGATGCCGTGCTCGGTGTGGAAGGCGCGCAGGTCGGCCTGCGGCAGGTTCGGGTGCAGCTCGATCTGGTTGAGCGCGGGCACGATGTCGGTCTCGTCAAACAGGCGGCGCAGGTGCGGGATCTGGAAGTTCGAGACGCCGATGGCCTTGGCCCGGCCGCTCTTGTGGATCTCCTGGAACGCCTTCCACGTGTCGACGTAGGCGTCCTGGCTCGGCGCCGGCCAGTGGATCAGGTACAGGTCGACGTAGTCCAGGCCCAGCCGGGACAGGCTGTCGTCGAAGGCCTTGAGCGTGCTGTCGTAGCCCTGGTCGTCGTTCCACAGCTTGGTGGTGACGAACAGGTCCTCGCGCTTGATGCCCGAGTCGGCGATGGCCTTGCCGACGCCTTCCTCGTTGCCGTACACCTTCGCGGTGTCGATGCTGCGGTACCCGGCGTCCAGCGCTGCGTGAACCGGAGCGATGACCTCGTCGGCCGGAACCTGGAAGACGCCGTACCCCAGCTGAGGCATCGAAGCACCGGTGTTCAGCGTGACGTTCGGAACCTGAGTCATGTGGGTGTTTCCTCCACCGAGTTCGGGATTGGTCTGGCCCAAGGGCCCCCGTTCGGTTCGAACCGATTCAGGGGCCCTTGCATTCCAGAGCACTCTTGTGAGCTGAGCAACCGCAGATCAGGCGGTGAGCTCGGATTCCTGCGCGGGCGCGGCCTGGTGCGAGGCGACGACCCCGGTGCGCTTCGGGCGGCGGTCCAGCAGGCCCGACAGCACCGCGAAGCCCAGTCCGACCAGCGCCAGCAGCGCACCGACCCAGCTCGGCGACACCAGTCCGAACCCGGCCGCGATCACCACGCCGCCCAGGTAGGCGCCCAGCGAGTTGGCGATGTTGAAAGTGGACTGGATGCTCGCCGAACCCAGCGCCGGGGCCTCCTTGGCCTGGTCCAGGATGCGCGCCTGGATGCTCGGGATCGCGGTGAACCCGGTGGCGCCGATCAGGAAGACCATGATCGGAGCCATGATCGGGTTCTGCGCGGTCAGCGCGAACACCACCAGCGACGCCGCCAGCGCGGAGATGCCGATGCACAGCGTCTTCAGCGGCGAGCGGTCGGCCAGCCGGCCGCCGATGGCGGTGCCGACGGTCATGCCGACGCCGAACACGGCCAGCAGCGGGGTGACCGCGGTGGCGCTGAAGCCGGTCACGTCGGTGAGAACGGGCTTGATGTAGCTGTAGAAGGAGAAGATCGCGGCGAAGCCGAACACGACGACGGCGAACGCGATCCACACCTGCGGGCGGCGGAACGCCAGCAGCTCACCGCGCAGGCTGACCTCGGTGGGCTTGGGCTGCTTGGGCACCAGCACCGACACGGCCGCGAGCGCGAGCACGCCGATCACCGCGACCAGGCCGAACGCCCAGCGCCACCCGAGCGCGTGGCCGAGCTGGGTGCCGATCGGCACGCCGACGATGTTGGCCACGGTCAGGCCGATGAACATCATCGAGATGGCCTGCCCGCGCCGGTCGGCGGCGACCAGTCCGGCGGCCACCACGGCGCCGATGCCGAAGAACGCGCCGTGCGGCAGGCCGGAGACGAACCGGGCGGCCAGCAGCGTCTCGTGGTTGACGGCGAAGGCGGAGAACAGGTTGCCGACGGTGAACAGCACCAGCATGTTGAGCAGCATCGTCTTGCGGCGGGCGCGCAGGCCGAGCATGGTCAGCACCGGTGCGCCGATGACGACGCCGAGCGCGTACAGCGAGATGTACCCGCCGGCATCGGGGATCGACACCTGCAGGTCGGTGGCCACTTCAGGAAGCAGCCCCATCATCACGAACTCGGTCGTTCCGATCCCGAATGCGGCGATGGCCAGGGCCAACAGGGCAATGGGCAAGGAAGTCTCCCGTGTGGTGAAGGTGGTGGTCTCTTCTCCGCGCGCGCTGCACTGCACGGCGTTCTCAGGTGATCGTCGCCTTCGCTGGTGCGCGTCGACGGAAACGATTCAGTTCAGCGCCCACGATGGCGCTCCGCACACGTTCAACAGTACGGGGACCTGCGCTGTTCCTCGATCGAGTATGAACCGCGCCACTGCTCACACCGCCCGTTCGGGGCAACGCTTGTGTCTACTGTGGACATCGATGGTGCGGATCGCACAACCCGGGGCGTCCCTGGTTGTGCGATCAGCGCGGGAGCCGCCGCAGCGACGCGTGCGCCTCGGATTCGAGCCGCTCGGCCATGTGCGGGTAGTGCAGCTCGAACGCGGGCCGGATGGAGCGGATGCGCGGCAGCTCGGTGAAGTTGTGGCGCGGCGGCGGGCACGAGGTCGCCCACTCCAGCGAGTTGCCGTGGCCCCACGGGTCGTCGACGTCGACCGGAGTGCCGAAGCGGTAGCTGGTGAAGACGTTGTAGAGGAACGGCAGCATCGAGGCGCCGAGCACGAACGCGCCGATGGTCGACACCAGGTTCAGCGTCATGAAGCCATCGCTGAGCAGGTAGTCCGCGTAGCGGCGCGGCATCCCCTCGTCGCCCAGCCAGTGCTGCACCAGGAACGTCAGGTGGAACCCGACGAACGTCAGCCAGAAGTGCACCTTGCCCAGCCGCTCGTCCATCATCCGGCCGGTCATCTTCGGGAACCAGTAGTAGACGCCCCCGAACACCGCGAACACGATCGTCCCGAACAGCACGTAGTGGAAGTGCGCCACCACGAAGTAGGTGTCGGTGATGTGGAAGTCCAGCGGCGGCGAGGCCAGCAGGATCCCGGTCAGCCCGCCGAGCAGGAACGTCACCAGGAACCCGACGGAGAACAGCATCGGCGACTCGAACGTCACCCGTCCGCGCCACATGGTGCCGATCCAGTTGAAGAACTTGATGCCCGTCGGCACGGCGATCAGGAACGTCGCGAACGAGAAGAACGGCAGCAGCACGGCCCCGGTGGCGAACATGTGGTGCGCCCACACGATCGCCGACAGGCCCATGATCACCATCGTGGCCAGCACCAGCCCGGTGTAGCCGAACAGCGGCTTCCGGCTGAACACCGGCAGGATCTCGGTGACGATCCCGAAGAACGGCAGGGCCACGATGTAGACCTCGGGATGGCCGAAGAACCAGAAGAGGTGCTGGTAGAGGATCGCGCCGCCGTTGGCCGGGTCGAAGGCGTGGCCGCCGAGGTGCCGGTCCACCAGCAGGCCGAACAGCGCGGCGGTCAGGATCGGGAACGCCATCAGCACCAGGATGCTGGTGGCCAGGATGTTCCAGGTGAAGATCGGCATCCGCCACATCGTCATCCCGGGGCAGCGCAGGCAGATCACCGTCGTGATCATGTTGACCGCGCCCAGGATGGTGCCCAGGCCGCTGACGATGAGACCCGAGGCCCACAGGTCGCCACCCGGTCCGACGGTGAACGTGCTGCGCGACAGCGGCGCGTAGGCGGTCCAGCCGAAGTCGGCGGCGCCGCCGGGCATCAGGAACCCGCTGAGCACGATCAGGCCGCCGAACAGGAACAGCCAGTAGGAGAAGGCGTTGAGCCGGGGGAAGGCGACGTCGGGCGCCCCGATCTGCAGCGGCAGGATCACGTTGGCGAAACCGAACACGATCGGCGTCGCGAACAGCAGCAGCATGATCGTGCCGTGCATGGTGAACAGCTGGTTGTACTGCTCCTGCGACAGGAACTGCAGGCCGGGGACGGCCAGCTCACCCCTGATCAGCAGGGCCATCGCGCCGCCTGCGATGAAGAAGGCGAACGAGGTGACCAGGTAGAGGATCCCGATGTCCTTGGGGTCGGTGGTCCGCAGCCACGGCACCAGCCGAGCGCCCTTGCGCGGGCGCCTGCCCGTGAGGGCTCTCGTCGGGACCGTTGTCGGTTGGATGTTGGTGGTGGCCATGCCAGCCTCCGGCTACCGCGGGAGCGATCTCTACCGACCTGACCCCAGTCTTTACCCGGTCCCGCACCCCCGCAATCGGCCACCCGCGCGGCACGGCCCGCTTCAGATCGCCGCGATGGCTCCGTGCGCCATGTCGCGCAGCAGGCGGGACATCGCCGAGGTGTCCAGGTGGGCGCTGAACGGGGTCGAGTTGATCAGGCCGAACACCGCGTGCGCGGCGGCGCGGGCACGGGGCCGGTCCAGTTCCGGGCGGGCGCGGCGCAGCACGTCGACCCACACTTCGACGTAGAGCCGCTGCGACTCGCGGACCCGCCGGCGGTCGCGGTCGGAGAGGCTGTCCAGGTCGCGCATGTGCACGGTGATCAGCGCCGGGTTGTGCAGCGCGAACTCCACCTGCCAGCGCACCAGGCGGTCCAGCGCGCCCTGCGGGTCGGCTGCCGCGTCGACCCGCTGCTTGCCGCCGAGCAGCAGCCGGTCGCTGATGCCGGTCAGCAGCTCGGCCAGCATCGCGTCCTTGCTGCGGAAGTGCCGGTAGAGCGCGGGCCCGGAGATGCCCACGGCGGCGCCGATGTCGTCGATGCCGACGCCGTGGAAACCGGCGCGCGCGAACTTCTCCGCCGCGGCGGTCAGGATCTGCTCGCGCCGGCTCGGCTTCGCCGCATCGGTGGACATACCGCCAGATGCTAGACGAGGACGTTAGTCATCGTTAACATAGGCTCAAGTTAACGATGACTAACCGAGCCCCAGCGGAAGGTGTGCCTCATGGATGCGCCCGCCCTGCGCACGTCGGTGGATCCGGACTCGCCGGAGTTCGCGCGCAACGCCGAGCAGCACGCCAAGCTCGTCGACGACCTCAACGCGCAGCTCGCCAAGGCCCGCCTGGGTGGTCCGGAGAAGGCGCGGATCAGGCACGTCGAGCGCGGCAAGCTGCTGCCCCGCGATCGCGTGGACGCGTTGCTGGACCGGGGGTCGCCGTTCCTGGAGCTCTCCCCGATGGCCGCGCACGGCCTCTACGACGACGAGGCGCCCTCGGCCGGGATCATCACCGGCGTCGGCCGGGTGTCCGGCCGGGAGTGCGTGGTGGTGGCCAACGACGCCACGGTCAAGGGCGGCACCTACTACCCGGTGACGGTGAAGAAGCACCTGCGCGCCCAGGAGGTCGCGCTGCACAACAACCTGCCGTGCCTCTACCTGGTCGACTCGGGCGGTGCGTTTCTGCCCAGGCAGGACGAGGTGTTCCCGGACCGCGAGCACTTCGGCCGGATCTTCTACAACCAGGCCACGATGTCCGCGCGCGGCATCCCGCAGATCGCCGCGGTCCTCGGTTCCTGCACGGCCGGTGGCGCCTACGTGCCCGCGATGAGCGACGAGGCCGTGATCGTGCGCGAGCAGGGCACGATCTTCCTGGGCGGTCCACCGCTGGTGAAGGCCGCCACCGGAGCCGAGGTCACCGCCGAGGATCTCGGCGGCGGCGAGCTGCACTCGCGCACCTCCGGCGTCACCGACCACCTCGCGGTCGACGACCCCGACGCGCTGCGCATCGTCCGCAACATCGTCAGCACGCTGGGCCCGCGCGCACCGCGCCCGTGGGAGGTCGCGCCGAGCGAGGAGCCGGCGGTGGATCCCGGCGAGCTCTACGGCGCGGTGCCCACCGACTCGCGCACCCCCTACGACGTGCGCGAGGTGATCGCGCGGATCGTCGACGGCAGCCGCTTCGCCGAGTTCAAGCACGACTACGGCCAGACCCTGGTCACCGGCTTCGCCCGGATCCACGGTCAGCCGGTGGGCATCATCGCCAACAACGGGATCCTGTTCAGCGAGTCGGCGATGAAGGGCGCGCACTTCATCGAGCTGTGCGACAAGCGTTCGATCCCGCTGGTGTTCCTGCAGAACATCTCCGGGTTCATGGTCGGCAAGGAGTACGAGGCGGGCGGCATCGCCAAGCACGGCGCGAAGATGGTCACCGCCGTCGCCTGCGCCCGGGTCCCGAAGTTCACGGTGGTCATCGGCGGTTCGTTCGGCGCGGGCAACTACTCGATGTGCGGCCGGGCGTACTCGCCCCGGTTCATGTGGATGTGGCCCAACGCCCGGATCTCGGTGATGGGCGGCGAGCAGGCCGCGTCGGTGCTGGCCACGGTCCGCCGCGACCAGCTGGACGCGCGCGGCGAGCAGTGGCCGGCCGAGGACGAGGAGGCATTCAAGGAGCCGATCCGCGACCAGTACGAGCACCAGGGGCATCCGTACTACGCGACCGCGCGGCTCTGGGACGACGGTGTGATCGATCCCGGGCAGACCCGGGACGTGCTGGGCCTGGCCATCTCGGCGGCGGGCAACGCACCGCTCGAACCGATCTCCTACGGCGTTTTCCGGATGTGAGGGAAGAGCATGTTCGACACCGTGCTGGTCGCCAACCGCGGGGAGATCGCGGTCCGGGTCATTCGCACCTTGCGCGAGCTGGGCATCCGCTCCGTCGCGGTGTTCAGCGACGCCGACCGCGATGCCCGGCACGCAGCTGAAGCCGACACGTCCGTCCACATCGGACCGGCCCTGGCGTCCGAGAGCTACCTCAACGGCAAGCGGATCCTCGACGCCGCCCGGGAGACCGGCGCGCAGGCGATCCACCCCGGGTACGGGTTCCTCGCCGAGAACGCCGATTTCGCGCGCGCCTGCGAGCAAGCGGGTGTGGTGTTCATCGGCCCGCCCGCGGCCGCCATCGAGTCGATGGGCGACAAGATCCGCGCCAAGCAGACGGTTTCGGCCGCCGGCGTCCCGGTCGTGCCGGGCCGCAGCGACCCCGACATGACCGACGCCGACCTGCACCGGGCGGCGCTGGACGTCGGGTTCCCGGTGCTGCTCAAGCCCTCCGCGGGCGGCGGCGGCAAGGGAATGCGCCTGGTGCACGCCGAACCCGAGCTCGACGACCAGATCGCCTCCGCGCGACGCGAGGCCGGGGCCGCCTTCGGCGACGACACGCTGTTCGTCGAGCGCTTCGTCTCGCGCCCGCGGCACATCGAGGTCCAGGTCCTCGCCGACGCGCACGGCCACGTCGTGCACCTCGGCGAACGCGAGTGCAGCCTGCAGCGGCGGCACCAGAAGATCGTCGAAGAGGCCCCGTCACCGCTGCTCGACGCCGAAACCCGCGCCCGCATCGGCGCGTCCGCGGCCGACGCCGCCCGCGCCGTGGGCTACACCGGCGCCGGCACGGTCGAGTTCATCGTCTCCGCCGATCGGCCGGACGAGTTCTTCTTCATGGAGATGAACACCCGCCTGCAGGTCGAGCACCCGGTGACCGAACTGGTCACGGCCGTGCGCGGCGAACGCGGCGTCGACCTCGTCGAGCAGCAGGTCCGGGTCGCCTCCGGCGAGCCGCTGGCCTGGGCGCAGCAGGACCTCACCCTCGACGGCCACGCCGTCGAGGCCCGCGTCTACGCCGAGGACCCGGCCCGCGGTTTTCTGCCCACCGGCGGGGAACTCCTCGCGGTCCACGAACCCACCGGGCCCGGCGTCCGCGTCGACTCCGGGATCCGCCCCGGCGGCACCGTCGGTTCCGACTACGACCCGATGCTCGCCAAGGTCATCGCCTGGGCCTCCGGCCGGGGCGACGCACTGCGCCGCCTCGACAAGGCTCTCGCCGACACCGCGGTCCTCGGCCTGAACAGCAACATCGCGTTCCTGCGCGCCCTGCTGCAGCACCCGGACGTGCTCGCGGGCGACCTCGACACGGGCCTGGTCGAACGCGACCTGGACTCGCTCACCGAGAGCACCGTCCCCGAGCACGCCTACGTCGCCGCAGCGCTGGAGCGCCTCATCGCCGCCCAACCCGGCAGCGGCTCCGACCCGTGGGACGTCCCCAGCGGCTGGCGCATCGGCCCACCGGCCTGGAGCACCTGGCGCTTCGCCGACGACCTCGAGGTCCACCTCCGAGGTACTCCGGACCGCGCTGAGGTGGCGGTCGAGACCGGCGACTCGACGGCGTCGACCGAGGCCTCCGCCCACACCCGTGGCGACACCCTCACCGTCACCCACCGGGGGCGGACCCGCCGCTACCGGTGCGCGCACGTCGACGGCACCACCTGGCTCGCCGCCGACGGGCACACCTGGGCGCTCACCGAACACCGGCTGCTGGCCGAACGCGGCGGCACCGCCGGCCGATCCGACGGCGTGGTCACCGCGCCCATGCCGGGAACGGTCCTGGTCGCCGAAGTCACCCAAGGCCAGCAGGTGCGCAGCGGGCAACGCCTGTTCGTCGTCGAGGCGATGAAGATGGAGCACACCGTCACCGCCCCGATCGACGGAACCGTCACCGAAGTTCACGCGAGGAAGGGACAGCCGGTCGGGCTCGACCAGCCGCTGGCCGTCCTCACCGCCGAAGGGGAGGCATGACGCGATGGTGGACCACCGGCTCAGCGAGGAGCACGAAGCGCTGCGGCAGAGCGTGCAGGACTTCGCGCGCAAGGAAGTAGCGCCCGTTATCGCTGACTACTACGAGCGCGAGGAGTTCGCCTACCCGCTGGTGCGCAAGATGGGCGAGATGGGCCTGTTCGGCCTGCCGGTGCCCGAGGAGCACGGCGGCATGGGCGGCGACTACTTCGCGCTGTGCCTGGCGCTGGAGGAACTCGGCCGCATCGACCAGTCGGTGGCCATCACCCTCGAAGCGGGCGTTTCGCTGGGCATCATGCCGGTCCTGCGCTTCGGCTCGGAGGAGCAGAAGCGCACCTGGCTGCCCAAGCTGGCCAGCGGGGAGGTGCTGGGCGCGTTCGGCCTCACCGAACCCGACGGCGGCTCCGACGCGGGCGCCACCCGCACCACGGCGGTGCTCGACGGCGACGAGTGGGTGATCAACGGCGCGAAGGCGTTCATCACCAACTCCGGCACCGACATGACCGGGTTCGTCACGGTCACCGCCGTCACCGGCGAGCGGCCCGACGGCCGCAAGGAGATCTCGGCGATCATGGTGCCCTCGGGAACCCCGGGGTTCACCGTCGCCAAGAAGTACTCCAAGGTCGGCTGGAACGCCTCCGACACCCACGCCCTGTCGTTCGACGACTGCCGCGTGCCGGCGGCGAACCTCGTCGGCGAACGCGGCAGGGGCTACGCCCAGTTCCTGGCCACCCTCACCGAGGGCCGGGTGGCGATCGCCGCGCTCGGCGTCGGCACCGCCCAGGGCTGCGTCGACGAGTGCCTGCGCTACCTGGGCGAACGCGAGGCGTTCGGGCACAAGATCGGCGAGTACCAGGCGATGCAGTTCAAGGTCGCTCAGATGGAGCTGCGGGCCCACACGGCCCGGCTGGCCTACTACGACGCCGCCTCGCGGATGCTGCGCGGTGATCCGTACAAGAAGCAGGCCGCGATCGCCAAGCTGGCCTCGTCGAACGCGGCGATGGACAACGCCCGCGACGCGACCCAGATCTTCGGCGGCTATGGCTTCATGAACGAGACACCGGTGGGCCGCTTCTACCGCGACTCCAAGATCCTCGAGATCGGCGAGGGCACCAGCGAGGTCCAGCTCATGCTCATCGCCAGGGAGCTCGGCCTACCGGCCTGACGAGAACGACGAGGGCGTGGCCGCGAACCCCGGTTCGCGGCCCCCCCCCCGGGGTGTGGCCGGAACATGGGGCGGGGTGGGGAGGCCGGGCCG
>NZ_JAWLNX010000017.1:91083-174718 GCF_035320975.1 Saccharopolyspora mangrovi
CTCTCTCGTGGGGGGCGGGGCCCCGAGGGGGGTTTGGCGCCCAGGCCCTCGTGGTGTCCACGTCACATGGGGCGGTAGCGATCGACCGGGACGGTCATCTCCTCGGTCCGCTCCACATCGGGGATGCCTCCGGCGAAGCCGGTGGTCATCGGGTCGGGGGTGTTGTCGGGGTAGGGGCCGTCCTGGCCGGGCCACGCAGGTGCCTGCGCCGCGGGCTGCTGCGCCTGCGGCTGGGCCGCGTGCTCCTCCTCGGCGATCTCGAGGTGCTGCATCACCCAGTCGCGCGCGAGCGCGGCCGGGGATGTGCCCTGCTTGAAGGCGAGCTCGCGGAGACGCTCGTTGGCCAGCAGCGGAAGGCGCAGCTGGTACACCTGAGCGGCACCGAAGCGACGCCCTGACCCGGTGGATTCGGGGTTGTCCTCCGGGTCCAGCGCAGCCAGGTACGACTCGAATTCGGGGTCCGGTTCGGCTTCCTCGGCGGTCTTGCGCTGCCGATTCGCCCTGGTTCGTCCTAGAGCCACGCCGACACGATAACGGTTGTGTTGCGGCCTGCCTATCGCGGCGACCTCGGAATTCGCTCCGCGGGGCGGAGCGCGCTACCGCCACGAGCGGGTGTCCCGATCGGCGGCGAGTTGGCGAAAACCCGCCCTGACGTGGAAGGCCCCCGCGCCAGGGGGAAGAGCGCGGGGGCCGGAGGGGATCTCCACAGGTGCTGACCGGGGGTGTGTCAGCGACGCCGATTGTGGCACGCGCCTCCCTCTCGCGGGGAGGGTTCTGGCCACTATTCGTGCATCCGGCACCGCCCGGCGCCGTCCGTCCGGGGGCTTATCCGGCACTACGGGCAGTGAGTCCGCCGGGATCCGGAATGCGCGAGGTGTTCTGTTCGTTGTCCGGATTGGACGCACGTTGTGACGCAGGCAATATCCGAAGTGGATCGCCCCACGCACGCGATTACTCTCAGTTGACACCGAATCACTCTCTGGGGGGCTGCGGCTGTTGACAAGCTGTGGATAACCTGCGGCCGGAACCCGAGGCCTGGGAGGCGTCATGTACGGGTCGCTGGACGTACGAAAGTTCTTGTGGCAGCAGGAAGACGGGCAGTCGCGGCAGTCGTCCGCGGTGCCCGGGCAGCGCGTCGGCGAGCCCTCGCGCATCTCGGAGGAACAAGTCCACCGAGCCAGAATCGCGGTCGCTCGCAGCGCCGAGAGCGCGGAGGACTGCCGCCTGCTGCTGGACATGCTGGGCTTGGTCCCCGATGAGGACGGGCAGCCGCCCGTGGCGCGCTGACCTGGTTCGCGCCGAGGGCTGGACCGGGCGTGGACCGGCCATGAGGTGCGGCTGGGTTCGATGACGAACTCGCAGTCGGCACGCGTTCAACGAACGTGATCAGCAGGTGTTCCGCTGGGCGAAAGTCGTGCATCCGGGGTAACTTCCGGTGGCATATTTGATCATCCGTTCGGGCGTGGCTTCGCTCGCGCGGGCGGGGGTCGTGCACATGCCATCGGGTCGGAGTCGATCAATGCCGCAGCAGCACCGGGCACAGCTCACGCGCCACTCGATCCTGGTCGCCGCAGCAGCGGAGATCGACCAGGTCGGCTACGAGGCCGCCAGGCTCAGCGCGATCTTGCGCCGCTGCAAGACCACCAAGGGCGCGTTCTACTTCCACTTCAGCGGCAAGCAGGACGTGGCCCAGGTGCTGGTCGAGCACTACCGCGAGCGCCTCTCTGAGCTGAGCGATCAGTGGTACCAGCGGGCGCAGGACCCGCTGGCCACGATGGTCGGCCTGACCTGCGACACGGCTCGCCACCTGGAGGAGGACGTGCAGCTGCGCGCCGGCCTGCTCCTGGCGTGCAACCACGTGGGCACGGACACCGACGGCTGGGAGTTCCTGTTCGACGACCTCATCCGCCGCGCGGCGGACCGCGGCCTGCTGCGCCCCGGCGTGGACCCGGCCGCGATGGCCCGCCTCTGCTACGCCGTGGTCGTCGGCACGAACCTGCTCGTCTCTGGTGATCCGCGACGCCTCGCCGCCCGCCTGGAGGAGTCGTGGCGAGTCCTGCTGCCGGGTCTGGTCGCCGACGGCGACCGGATGACCGCAGCAGCGGGATGATCACGAGTCCTGGATCACAAAACTCCGCCGCAGCCGGTTTTGACCGTTTCGGGCTGCGGAGGGGCCACCCCGAGGCCTTTCGCCGACTCCCGGGTGGCCCTGGCTGACTCTGGCGATTGGGCAGGTCAGGGGGCTAATATCGACGTCGGGCGCGGAGCGCTGGGGCGGTCCGCGACGGTGCCGCGCGGCTAAGGGGACCCCCCGTTTGGGCGGCCGGAAGCGTGTGTCGTAAGCTTTCATCACTGCCAACGGGGCGCCCCGAAAGGGAAAGCCGGTTGGAGGCGAAGGCCGGACCGGTTTCGGATCGGTCAAGCCCCCATCGTCTAGCGGCCTAGGACGCCGCCCTTTCAAGGCGGTAGCGCGGGTTCGAATCCCGTTGGGGGTACGAACAACTGAAGATTGAAGCATGGCCCAGTGGCGCAGTTGGTTAGCGCGCCGCCCTGTCACGGCGGAGGTCGCGGGTTCGAGTCCCGTCTGGGTCGCCAAGGCGAACGGCAACACGCCGGACGCTATCGGCCAGGTAGCTCAGTTGGTACGAGCGTCCGCCTGAAAAGCGGAAGGTCGGCGGTTCGACCCCGCCCCTGGCCACCGCTCTTACCTGCGAGAAAGCCCCTCCGGAGACCGGAGGGGCTTTTTTGGTCTCAGTTTGGGTCTCATTTGGCTGTGCCGATGGTGCCGGGGCACGGCCTTCCCCGGTCCGTGTCACTTGGACTGCTCGGTCGATCGCAGATGTCGGTCGACAAGTATCGCCTGACGAGCGCTGGCGACGTGTGCCCCACTTCGCCGGGCAAGCGGCAACGCAATCGAGCTCGATGACGCCATTCATTTTCGACGCGGTGTCGTGGCTGTGGAGTAGCGTTTTACCAGGTAGTGAGTGCTTTCGTGGGAGGCAATATGGCCAGAGACGACCACTACCAAGCACGTTCTTGGCGAGCCTGGTACGCCCACACCACCCTGTCACTACTCGCCCTCGCGTGGCTAGCCGTCGCGAAAACCCAGGCCATAAAGGGGGAAACCGCGTCAGCAACCAGGGCGTGATCGACTACACCTTAGCAGAGATCCGTCGCCTGTTGATCAACCTCATCACCCGAACACCACACCCCGCCGAACACGTCTGGTCCTGGTCACGCTGGCGCCGACGACGCCAACACCAAGCCCGACACTGCCACTACCGACGACGCGGCTACCCACTCTGAGTGCCGTTGCAGTACTAACACCTCCGGCGGGAGGCAATAGCCAGCATGCCAGCAAGGACATGCCTTGATCGAGGACAACGCCAAACGGGTCAAAGTGTCCGCTCGGCCGCATCGCCGCGACCGCCCTCGACATGCCCGCCTCCGCGAACCCTCGCGCGACAGCGCACACCCAGACCTGTATCGCGGGGGTTCGGGTTCCCGGGCAGATCGTCGGGCCGCGCGCTGATGATCTCTCCGCCGGGGTAGGCCCAATCAAGTTGCGTCGCCGGCGACGGGAGCGCCAGCGCCCATAGGCCGAGACGCTGACGCCGCTTGGCGTGGAGCCTCACGTTTCGTGAAGCGTCCGCACCTGTTCTTGGGCCCCGACACAACAGGTGCGGACGCTCCGCATCCACCGCGCATCTACTGCTTGCGGTGAAGGTATCGCGCGCCGCCCGGAGGGGGAGTTCAGGAGCGCTGCGACCCGGGCCCTGGTGAGCGTCGGCCGGGGGAAACCAGCGGTCACCAGTCGCGAGAAGGCTAACTTCCCGCGCCCGGGATTCGTCAGAGTCGAGTTCATTCGTCTCTCAACGTATGCGTTATTGAAACATGAACCAACGCGAAAATTGTTCGGCTGCTCCAGGCGAAACCGATTCTTTTCGTGAGGGGCCGGGGGCTTCGGCGCAGTCACGGCCGCGCCCATGCGGAAGGCCATGGCAAGTGACGAGGGCTCCCGCGCGCCTCATCCGGGTGGATAGTGGGCAGCCCACTGGCACCCCCTAACTGTGACGACTCAACAGGAGTCCTTCCGGATACATCACCCGTATGGTCTAACGAAGCTGTACAGACTGTAACGAGATAGCGTTGCGCGCGTTCGAAAAGAACGTCCCCGCCCGCATTGGCCGTGGGCGGGGACTCGCGCGATACCTCTGCGTCACCACTGGCGCAAACTCAGAGGTCGCGCAATGAGCAACCCGGCACGAAAACTGCTTGTGCAACGCTTCGGCAACGGTTGATCGACATCTGAACCCCTTGTCCTTAAAGTTGTGGCTCTTCCCTTTCCTGGAGGAAGACAAATGTTTGCTAAATCAATGCGTCGCGCTTTGATTGTTGGTGCTGCGCTGATCGGTGCGATGCTGGCGCCTGCCGCGGTCGCCACGGAGACGTCGGCCGCACCGAAGAACAGTGTCGCGAGTACGGTTAGGCTTTCTGTTTCCAGCGACGGTTCGGGCGTGAACCGCATGGTCGTGTTGCGCTGCCACCCGACGGGCGGCAATCACAAGCACACGGTGGAAGCCTGTGCTCAGCTCGACCAAGTCGGTGGATCTTTCACAGCGTTGCAGGCGGAAGAGCCCCGTGCGTGCACGCTGGAGTACGCCCCCGTCATGGTCAGCGCTACAGGCGCCTGGCGTGGATCCGAAGTCCGGTTCGAAGAAACGTATTCCAACATGTGTGCCTTGCGCGTGGAAACAGGTGTGGTGTTCGACTTCTGACCGACCTCCACCTGAATTTTGCTGGAACTCTCGCTGACCTTGGGGCCAGGGCAATTCACCCCCGCTCTGGCCCCCAAGGCCCAATTCAATTCAACTGTGGAGAAAGCCGAGATGAGCTACTACGAGATGACGCGCCTTGTTGCGCCCTTGGGTCAGATCACGACGGCGGCCTCTGTCGTACCTCAGTGGCCTACCGAGGATCCCGACGCCCCCGCCCGTCGCTTCGCGGATCCAGACACAATCAGGCTGCGCATTCCTCGCCAACACGTTCCGCGATCGCTCCGATTTCAAGGTGCCCTGCCTGCCGCAAAACCCGCCAAGGCACAACGTGGCGAAGAAACCAGGTACCTCCCGCAAGCCGTGGCACGGACCCGCGTTCTGCCGCTTCGAAGAACATGATTACAGCGCGAAAAGCATCGCTTCAAGGAAGGTTGAGTCCGTGATAGCTAACGAGGCTGCTTGCCTGTTTGAGCTGCGCGCTCTTCTGAAGCTCGCCGGACACGAGGACAGCGCCGCGCTCTCCGCATTCCATGCACTTGTGGACAAACGCGGCTGCACCGCTGTCCGCAGGGCGCTCACAAAGCTCGCAAGAGAGCATGCAACGCCAAGTTCCTACGAAGCCTCACGCTCGTAGTCAAGGTCGTTAAGGAGCCACGAGAGGGCACCCTGTCAAGGCGGCCGCCCTGCTGCGGAGGGTCGACGCGGACGTCCTCGGCGCCTTTCGCACGGATCGACCTTCGGCTGTGCTCAACGGGGTCTCGTCGAGTGTCACTCGTGAGGACCGGCGCCGGCTGGGCGAACTCATCCCACAGCGCTTGTGATCTCCAGCGCGCTTACCCGCCAGCACGGCAAGCCGAGCAGAATCCCGCCATCAACTGCGAAGTAATCGCCCCCGCCTCCGATCGGCGAACCGGTCGGAGGCGGGGGCGATATCTTTGGCTGCGTGAAATGGTTGACGACTGCGGCAGCGGCGGACACTCACCGCAAATCCTAAGCAGTCATCCAATTATCTTCCAGCACTTGCGCAATTGCAGCTACCCACCGAATTGCGCGCACGTCCTAGGCGAAGAAGAAATCAGCCTCTGTCGCGGCGCTGCTTTCTGCCACCGCCTCACCGCTGCCAGCGAACATGGCGTCACCGAACCCGCCATCGAGGGAGCTGGTGTAATCCACGCTGGATGCGGCACTGGTGGCGACATCGCCCTCAACGCTGCCGCCCCAGTACGTGTCGACCATGCCGAAATCCGCGCTGCCGTAGCTAGTAGCGGTGGCGTCGAACTCAGCGTCCGCGTCGCCCTCAGCCTCGAAAGTGCTCGCGGCTGCGCCGATCAGCTGAGCCTGCGAGCTCTGGTCAGCTTCGACCTCGGCCGTGGTGTAGGAACGAGCCATGGCTTCGGCATGAAAGTCAGCGTCCCCACTGAATGCGGCCTGAGCGCTGGCATCGGAATCGAAGCTTACGGTGTGCATTGTTGAGGTTCTCCCACATGAGAAAACTAGTAGCCATCGGCGTTACCGCCGCTGGATCTCGAATCAGAATGATCGTGACGAAACGGAATCGTACAAGATTCTCAATCCCAGCGAACGTGTTCCTGATCACTGTAACGCCTGGCCTCTAGTTGCGATGTATATTTTCATGACCTAGCGAAGTTGGTGCAAGCGAAGCCATTTTCAACGCCTGGTCGTGGGTGCACGCAGGCTCACCTCAAAAGTGGAATGCGGCGCTTCAGTTCACCACAGTAGTAGGTCAAGAGTTTTGCTGAGCAACAAAATCGACGTGTAAAGGTGGCTAAGACGCTTCTACGTTGGAATATTGTGTGCGCCTAGCGCGAATTTGTTTCATGATCCGCACCGTGCCATTGGCCGTGAGCGCCGGGGTGGTTAGATACGCGAGGCTTGCGGATCTGGTGAACTGCCGGGGTGATGGTCTCAGTTTGGGTCTCATTCGTTGTCGTTCAAGGGCGGCCAGCCCTGTTCGCTCTAGCCTCCTGACCAGGCCATACAGCTCAGGTGAACGGTGTCGAACGGGCAATCGTAGAACTGAAAAGCGGAAGGTCGGCGGTTAGACCCCGCCCCTGGCCACCGCTCAGAGCTGCAAGAAGGCCCATCCCGGATTGGGAGGGGTTTTTTGGTCTCAGTCCGGGTCTCGTTTGGCGTCGGTTTCGATCAACTTGACTGGCGGGAGCCACCAACCGCTCGCGGAAGCCCGGCCTAGTGGTGACCCAACTCGTGCCCGCGAACGTCGTCACACCTCGTTGAGATCGTCAGCCGTTGGCCCGTTCCCCAGGGCTGTTTCGTCTCGCAGTGCTCTGAGGGTGCCCAATTCTCGGTCGATGTCGCGCCGTTTGGCTTCGAGTCGTTCAAGCTCCTGTTCGAGCAGCTTTTCCATGAGGCCCGTGCGTTCCTCCGGGGGCGCTTCCAGGCACGGGAGCAGTTCGTTGATCGTGGCGCTGCACAGGCCGGCGGCGAACAGGTGCTGGATCATAACGACGCGTTCGATCATGGAGGGGTCGAAGTCTCTCCACCCACCCGGAGTGCGTTCTGAGCGAATCAGGCCCAGGCCTTCGTAGTAGCGCAGTGACCGGGCGCTGACACCGCTGGCGTCCGCCAGTTCGCCGATGCGCATCAAGACCTCCTCGGGCTCTCGTCCCACTTCAAGTGTTGCAGTTGACACCGGTGTGAGGTTCCAGGATCGAGGGGCCGCGCCCACCACGGGTGCCCGTGGAACCGGAGTCTCCTCGTGACAACGCAGATCCACGTGTGGTCTGGCTACGTCTGCCCGTTCTGCCTGATCGCTGACGAGGTCATCGAGCGCGCGATCGAAGACGACTCGGATGTGGAGGTCGTCCACCATCCCCATGAGCTGCGCCCCCGACCTGCGCCAACGCTACGGCCCGAGGATCCGTACCTGCCCGACGTCTGGCAGCGCGCCGTCTACCCGATGGCTCGCCGCTACGACGTGCCGTTGACGCTGCCCAGCATTTCCCCGCAGCCCTGCACCGACTTGGCATTTCGCGGCGCGCAGTACGCCGCAGACTGCGGACGGGCGCACGCCTACCACCGCCGGGTGATGACCGCGTTCTTCCGCGAAGACCTCGACATCGGAGACCGATCGGTGCTCGGGCACCTGGCAGATGACGTCGGCCTGGAAGCCTCCGCCTTCGACCGGGCGCTGGACGAGGCCGCCTATGCCGAGCGACACCGCCGAGCACTGGCCGACTCCGCCTCGATGGACATCACGGTGGTTCCGACCATCGTCATCGGCACGCGGCGCATCCACGGGGTAGCAGCAGAGGGCGTGATCCGCCGTGCTCTGCGCGAAACGGCGGCCGCATGAGCACCGACGCCACCCCGCTCAGCACTCTCATGATCCGCGCCGTCGAGGCCGGCATCCGGCACGTTCTGTCCGGCGGGCTCCCGTTCGTCGGTGTGGTCGTCACCGCGGACGGTGGGGTCTCAGAACCAGGGTTCAACCGCGTTCCCGAAACCGGCGACCCGACCGCCCATGCCGAGATCGTCGCTCTACGACAAGCGGCAGAGGAGCGGGGTTCCTCGGCGCTGACCGGAGCGACCCTGCTGGCCACCGGTGAACCGTGCGCCTTGTGCTACCGCTTCTCCGCTGGTCACGGAATCAGCCGCGTTTACTACGCCGTTGACCGCGACAGTGCCGCCGAATGGGGATTCGACTACCGGGCCAGCTACGCAGCCGACTGCACACAGGACCTCCCCATTGCCGCAACCGCCCAACACCTCGCCGTCGACCGAGCTCCAGAGCCGTTCGCCGCTTATCTGCATCGCCGAGCCGGCGGCGGTGCTCCTCGCCTCTGAGTACGCCACCCACGACGAAAGGACCTGCTGCCATGCACTGGCTCCACCTCGGCATCGCCGTCATCTTCGAGATCACCGTTGCCATCTCCGCCGGCAAAGCACAAGGGTTCACCAACGCAAAATGGACCACCGCGACGCTGGTCAGCGGCGGCATCGCCACGTACTTCCTCAGCCTGGCACTGCTCACCTTCGACGTCGGCATCGGCTACGCCGTCTGGGCAGGCATCGGCGCAGCCGGAGCCGCGCTCCTCGGACCGCTGTTCTTCGACGAGTCCCTCACGGCCGCAAAGGCCGTCTGGCTGGCCGTCATCATCGCGGGCGTGGTCTGGCTCAAACTCGCGGACAGCCCCGAGCGAGCTGGCGCGACCCGATGACATCGCCGGGGTGTTCGCAGCGGAAGGTCGGCGGTTCGACCCCGCGCGTGGCCACTCCTCAGAGCTTCAGGAGCCCCCGTCGATCTCGGCGGGGGCTTCCGGCCGAGGTGCGCGTCTCGTGCCTGGTCACCGGCGTGGGCTGTCGCCGGGGTCGGTGGGCGTGTAGGGTGAGTGGTGGTCGTTGTACTTCTGGGTTCGTGTTTTGTGCATGCTCGCAGGATGTTGATGCGGGCGAGCTTCTTTCTTTGGTTGTAGCTGGAGTTAGCCGCCGTCTGAGATCCCCCGGCCCGGGCCTCCGCGCGGTGCGGTTGCCCGTCATACCCCAGCTCCCGAAGGAGACTGACATGATCAACGGATCCGTGAAGTGGTTCAACTCGGAAAAGGGCTTCGGCTTCATCGCTCCTGACGAGGGTGGTCCGGACGTGTTCGTGCACTACTCGGCCATCGACGCGGCCGGATTCCGCACCCTCGAGGAGAACCAGCAGGTGACCTACGACGTCAGCCAGGGCCCCAAGGGCCCGCAGGCCGATGTCGTGCGCGTGGCCTGACTCCGCTGATTTCCTACCCGGCCCGCACCTCGCGTGCGGGCCGGGTGCTGCGGTTCCGCCGGTGCAGCTCCCGCACCCGCCACTCGTGGTGCGGTTGAGGACGGCCGAACCGATCCACCTCGCAGCGCGCTCGCTGCCATGACGACGCTGCCCACCGCTGGGCGCGCGACTGGCCGCGGCTTTCCCGCTGCAACTCCTGTTCCCCCGGTCGAGCCGAATCCGTCGCCACGGGCACGGTTCCCGGAACCTCGTTCGCCTGCGGACCTGCAGCCGCGACGCTCGGCGTTGCGCCAGGTCCGCCGGATCCTCCTACGCATTGGAGCTACATGCGGGCACACGACAGCCTGATCACGACCCCACCCGCGGTGTTCGCGGTGAGCGGCGACCTCGTCGGCGCCGAAGTCGCCCGGCTCGCCGAGCGGCTCTGGCCGCATCTGCTGATCGCGCCACCGGAAACGCTCGTGGACCTGGCCACGACCGACACCGTCGACGCCGCCGGGCTGGACCTCCTCGTCGCCGCGCGCACCTACGCGGCCCACCGGGACATCGCCCTGCACCTGATCAACGCCGCGCCCGGCGTGCTGCGCGCGGTCGCGAATCCGGCACCTCGGCAAGGCGCCTTGCCGGTGATGGCCTGATGCGACACGCCCGACACGTCGCGCGGACGTTGTCCGATGACGCCTGGGTGATCACCGATGCCGAGGGTCAGCACACCGCGCGGGTCGTCGGCAGCGAACACGACGCGATCGTTCGCGCGCACCATCAGCTCGCCGCCTACGGGGGTGGGCAGGTGCTGCTCACCGATGCCGACTGACCGCTCCCGGATCAACGTTTGGGCAGGTCAGATCATCAACACGTGCTTGACAGCGGTGGTCGCCGCAGACTAGGAAATACTGGACGGTAACCCGTTTGGGCCTGCGTTCGGCGGGTGTTCGGACCACTGGAAGCTCCTGGGAGGAGCAGTCGAATGCGACGCTCGCTGTTGGCGCTGGCCCTGGCCGGTGCGGTGGTGGTCGGGTCGGGCACGGCTCAGGCCGCACCGCCGGCTGTCTCGCCGCCCGGGGCCAACGACTGGTCGTGCGAGCCCAGTGCCGAACACCCGCGTCCGGTCGTCCTCGTGCACGGCACCTTCGAGAACATGGCCAAGAACTGGTCCGTGCTCGCCCCGCAGATCGAGCAGGCGGGCTACTGCGTGTTCGCGCTGGACTACGGCAACAACGCCACCGGTCGGATCGAGAACTCCGCGCAGGAGCTGTCGTCCTTCGTCGACCAGGTCCTCGCCGCCACCGGTGCTCGTCAGGTCGATCTCGTCGGGCACAGCCAGGGCGGCATGATGCCCCGCCACTACTTGAAGTCCCTCGGCGGCGCCGACAAGACCGGCGAGCTGATCGGGATCGTGCCGTCCAACTACGGCACCACCACGCCGCTGACCAACCCCACCGGTGTCGTCTGCGAGGCGTGCGCCCAGCAGACGCAGGGATCGCCGTTCCTGACCGAGCTCAACGACGGCGACGACACGCCGGACGGTCCTGACCACACGGTCATCACCACCCGCTACGACGAGGTCGTCACCCCCTACACCAACGCGTTCTTGCACGACGGCCCGGCCGAGGACCTGGCCAACATCACCGTGCAGGACCAGTGCCCGAACAACCTCATGGAGCACGACCAGAGCCCGAACGACGTGGTGGTGGCGCAGTGGGTGCTCCACGCCCTCGACCGCGAAGGTCCGGCAGACCCCGGCTTCCAGCCGAACTGCTTGCTGTGAACGGACTTCCGGGCTAGGAGCGCGTTGCTGTAGTTCCCGCTTCAGCGCGGGGGTGCTGCTTTGTGTCTCGGGTTTCCAGTGGGGAGCACGTCTTCGGAGGCCGCGTCGATGCGTTCGCGGTCTCCGGTGATGAACAGGCGCGCAGGGGTGGCCCAGCAGCGACGTCGCGACCGGTCGTGCCCGTTCACGCTGGCGGATGAGCCCTTCGGTGATCAGCGTTGCTCGATGCTCCACCGAGGACGCGACGGCGTGCTCCCACCGTCCCATCGCGCGAGATACGTTGACCAGTTGGTAGATCTACCACATGGTCAGCCATGCTTCCGGAGGGGCGCGCCGCCGTGTTCACCGGGGCAGGAACCCCCGCAGAGGCGGAGTTCCTGCCCCGGTGGGTCATTCGTGCCAGCCCGCCCGGAACACCGGTGCTCGGCCGCTGACGGCCCGGTGGCACCAGTCGGCGACCTCGGCGCCCACCTGCTCCGGTGTGAGCGGTGAGGAGTCGATGGTCGTCATCGCCCACTCCGGGCCCGGGGAGCGGTTTATCCAGCGGTGCCAGCGCATGTCCGGCCAGGCGTCGTTGGTGACCGCCTCCGGGACGTGGCCCGGGTCGGTCGCGTGGGCGCGCAGCCAGGCGGCGAAGGCCTGGTGGCGCGGGATCAGGTCGCTCGGGTCGCCGCGCTTGGCGAGCCGGGCCGCGTGGGTCCGCTCGTCGACGTCGAGCAGGCAGGCGGCGATGTCGATCCGGTCCGCGCTGACCCGCGAACAGCAGGTGTTTCCCCTCGGCCTCGAGGGTGATCGCGCGGCGGACCGCGGTTTCCACCTGCTCCTGGCGCCAGGCGATGGTCGGGATCTGGGGGATCGGGCCGAGCGTGAAGAGCTCGGCCGTCTCGAACTCCTCGCCCAGGAGCCGGCGCGCGTGCAGGCGGGCGGTGGTCTTGCCGGCGCACGAGGCGCCGCTGACGAGCAACAGCAAGGTTTCTCCTTCGGGAATGGCTCAGCAGGCGCCGCGCGCGAAGCGCGGCGCCGCGGACTCGTGGGCGAGTCAGCCGAGCCGGAAGAAGAACTGCTGCATCATCACGTCGCCGAGGTTAGACGGCGAGGACGAAGCGCTCCACCGAATTTCCGTCGGTGGTCAGCTGGTCGGCGAGTGGTCGCGCGCGAGGGCGGCGAGGGCTTCCTCGACGCAGTCGGACCAGCGGCGGGTCCCGAGGTCGGTGACGCCCGAGTCGCCGGTGAAGGCGCTGGAGATCACCACGTCCGGGGTGAGGTCCGCCAGCATTCCGAGGCTGGCCACGAGCGAGTCGTGGTCGCTGTGGCCGGGCAGGTAGCCCGCGAACCACCTGCCGTCGGCGCCCCGCACGATCGTGTCGCCGGTGAACAGGTAGCTCGTGCCGTCGGCCCCGGGGACGAGGAAGCAGGCGCTGCCCGGCGTGTGACCCGGGGTGGGAATCACCTCGAACCCGGCCGGTTCGCTCCTCCGATCGTCGAAAGCGCCGTCCACAGCGCAGGTTTCGCGGGCGATCGGGGCCTCGGCGGCCGCGATGCTCAGCGTCGAGCCGAAGCGCTGCTTGATGGTGCGCAGCGACGGCGCGATCTCGTCCTGGTGGCTGAGGTACTGGTGCCGCACGCCACCGAGCTCGGCCATCGCCTCGATCTCGGACTCCAGCGAGGTGTTGTAGAACAGCACGTTCCCGCTGGACGAGGTCCAGACGTAGGCGTGGGTGCTCAGGCCGGGCGCCGGGTACTCCGCTTCGGTTTCCCAGAGATCAGGGCGGATCCTCTTCATCGTTGCCTCCAGTCGATCGGTCTGGGGACAACGCTAGGAGTTCCAGTTAACTCGAAGTCAAGGCTCGGCCTGAGCGATCTGTCACGCGCTGGTGCAGTGGGCCGCCGTCACCCGACGAAGGCGCGGACCTCCTGCGACACGCCGTCGTCGGTGAGGAAGCCGAGGTGCGTGATGCACCCGGTCTGGGTGTTCCGGGCCCCGGCGACGACGGTGCTGTCATCGGGGTCGATGGTCTCGTCGCAGGTCGACCACCACGTCCCGTAGTTGGTCGTGCCCGGTGACTCGTCGCCGTCGTTGAGGGTGGTCAGGAAATCCGATCCCGGTCGCATCTCCACGCACGAGATGTCCAGGCAGCCGTGGGCCGACGTGGTGCCGTGGTTCGGGCCTGCCAGCGAGACCCAGTCGTCGACCTCGCCGGTGCCGCTGAGGAACTTGAGGTAGCAGCGGCTGTTGAGGCCGCCCATGGAGTGCGTGACGATGTCGACCTCGGACGCCCCGGTCCTGGCGAGCGTGTCGTCGACGACGGCGGCGAGCTGCTCGGCGGTGGTCTTGTTCGACTGCGCGGTGTTGTAGTTCCAGGCGTTGAGCTCACCATCGGTGTAGCCCGCGGCCTTGAAGTCGGCGATCATCTCGTTCCAGTTGGACGCGCTTCCGTTCCAGCCGTGCACGAAGATCACCGGGTTGCGCTCGAGCGCTGCTGCGGGGGTGGCGGTGACCGACGCAGCGGTTGCTGCGGCGAAGATCGCGATGGTGGATAAGCGGGCTCGACGCATGGGCGCCCCTTCCTCCGGCGACAACATCGCCCGGGACGCCCGGGGCGGCACGTGCCGCGAGCGCCCCAGGTGGAGGTTTCAACGGGCGTCCGGCGGCGCAGATGCGCCTGCTCGGCGCGATCACCCGGATGGCCGCGCCGCCTCGGACCTCCGCTCGAGCGCGTTCGCCGAGCGGAGGCCGGTGGGGTTGGGAGGGTGCGGCCCGGGCGCGTCAGGCGCCGACGTAGTCGGCGAGGTGCTTGGCCGTGAGGGTCTTGCTGGACTTGACCAGGTCGGCCGGGGTGCCTTCGAAGACGACGTGACCGCCGTCGTGGCCGGCCCCGGGGCCGAGGTCGATGATCCAGTCCGCGTGGGCCATGACCGCCTGGTGGTGCTCGATGACGATCACCGACTTGCCGGAGTCCACGAGCCGGTCCAGCAGGTCGAGCAGCTGCTCGACGTCGGCCAGGTGCAGTCCGGTGGTGGGTTCGTCGAGGACGTACACACCTCCCTTGCCGCCCATGTGCGTGGCGAGCTTGAGGCGCTGCCGCTCACCACCGGAGAGTGTGGTCAGCGGCTGACCGAGCCGCAGGTAGCCGAGGCCGACCTGGTCCATGCGCTCCAGGATCTTGTGCGCGGCCGGGGTGCGGGCCTCCCCGGAACCGAAGAACTCCTCGGCTTGGGCCACCGAGAAGTCCAGCACCTCGCTGATGTCGCGCCCGCCGAACCGGTACTCCAGCACCGAGGCGTTGAACCGCTTGCCCTCGCACTCCTCGCAGGTCGTGGCGACCGTGTCCATGATCCCCAGGTCGGTGTAGATGACCCCGGCGCCGTTGCAGGTCGGGCAGGCGCCTTCGGAGTTCGCGCTGAACAGAGCCGGTTTCACGCCGTTGGCCTTGGCGAAGGCCTTGCGGATCGGGTCGAGCAGGCCCGTGTAGGTCGCCGGGTTGCTGCGCCGCGAACCGCGGATGCCGCTCTGGTCGATGGACACCACGTCCTCGCTGGCCGGGATGGAGCCGTGGATCAGCGAGCTCTTGCCGGACCCCGCCACGCCGGTGATCACGCACAGCACGCCGAGCGGGACGTCGACGTCGACCTCGCGCAGGTTGTTCTCGGTCGCGCCGCGGATCTCCAGCGCACCGGTGGACTGGCGGACCTCGGGCTTCAGCGAGGCCCGGTCGTCGAAGTGCTTGCCGGTCACGGTGTCGCTGGCGCGCAGGCCCGGCACGTCGCCCTCGAAGCACACCGAACCGCCGTGGGTGCCCGCGCCGGGGCCGAGGTCGACGACGTGGTCGGCGATGGCGATCGTCTCCGGTTTGTGCTCCACGACCAGCACCGTGTTGCCCTTGTCGCGCAGCCGCAGCAGCAGGTCGTTCATCCGCTGGATGTCGTGCGGGTGCAGTCCGATCGTGGGCTCGTCGAACACGTAGGTCACGTCGGTCAGCGACGACCCGAGGTGCCGGATCATCTTCGTGCGCTGCGCTTCACCACCCGACAGCGTTCCGGCGGGCCGGTCCAGCGACAGGTAGCCGAGGCCGATCTCGACGAACGAGTCGAGGGTGTGCCTCAGCTTGCCGAGCAGCGGTTTCACCGACGGTTCGTCCAGCCCGCTGACCCATTCGGCGAGGTCGCTGATCTGCATCCGGCAGGCGTCGGCGATGTTGATGCCCGCGATCTTCGACGATCGCGCGCCTTCGCTGAGCCGCGTGCCCTCGCACTCGGGGCACGTGGTGAAGGTGATCGCCCGGTCCACGAACGCGCGGATGTGCGGCTGCATCCCCTCGCGGTCCTTGGCCAGCATCGACTTCTGGATCCGCGGGATCAGGCCCTCGTAGGTGACGTTGACGCCGTCGACCTTGATCCGGGTGGCCTCCTTGTGGAGCAGGTCGTGCAGCTCCTTCTTGGTGTACTTGCGTATCGGCTTGTCGGGGTCGAGGAAGCCCGACCCCATGTAGATCCGCCCGTACCAGCCGTCCATCGTGTAGCCCGGGATGGTCAGGGCGCCTTCGCGCAGCGACTTCGAGTCGTCGTAGAGCTGGGTGAGGTCGAAGTCGGAGACGTTGCCGCGCCCTTCGCACCTCGGGCACATGCCGCCGGTGATGCTGAACTCGCGGCGTTCCTTCACCTTCGTCCCGCCGCGTTCCATCGTGACCGCACCGGCGCCGCTGATCGAGGCGACGTTGAACGAGAACGCCTGCGGTGAACCGATGTGCGGCGTGCCGAGCCTGCTGAACAGGATCCGCAGCATCGCGTTGGCGTCGGTGGCGGTGCCGACGGTGGAGCGCGGATCGGCGCCCATCCGCTCCTGGTCGACGATGATCGCCGTGGTCAGGCCGTCGAGCACGTCGACGTCGGGGCGCGCGAGAGTCGGCATGAAGCCTTGCAGGAACGCGCTGTAGGTCTCGTTGATCATCCGCTGCGATTCGGAGGCGATCGTGCCGAAGACCAGCGAGCTCTTGCCCGATCCCGAAACGCCGGTGAACACGGTCAACCGGCGTTTGGGGATCTCGACGCTCACGTCGTTGAGGTTGTTGACCCGCGCCCCGTGCACGCGAATGAGGTCGTGGCTGTCAGCGACGTGCATGGTGGCTCCGTTCAGCTCTTTTCCTGGATTCGAATCATGTTCCCGGCGGGGTCGCGGACGGCGCAGTCGCGGATTCCGTAGGGCTGGTCGGTGGGTTCTTGCACGATCTCGGCATCGCCTGCCTGCAGCTTGTCGAAGGTGGCGGCGAGATCAGGCGTGGCCAGCAGGATTCCGGCGTAGGTGCCCTTGGCCATCATCTCGCTGATCACCCGGCGCTCGTCCTCGGTGATGCCCGGGTCCACGCCCGGCGGGTGCAGCACGATGGAGGTGTCGGGCTGGTCCGCGGGGCCGACGGTGAGCCAGCGCAGGCCGTTGTAGCCGACGTCCTTGCGGAGTTCGAAGCCGAGCAGGTCGCGGTAGAAGGCCAGGGCCGCCTCCGGATCGTCCTGCGGGAGGAAGCTGGCGTTGATGCTGATGTCCATGCCAGCCACGCTAGGAGCCCCCTGCGGCCGGCGCTTCTCGATTCCTGACCGGTCTGGTGACCTGCTTGGCCAGGCACGGGAGCATCGCGGCCGTGCCCGCCGCCTCCCGCCGGTAGGTGCTGGGCGGCACGCCGACGAGCTCGGTGAACCGGGTGCTGAAGGTGCCCAGCGACGAGCAGCCGACCTCGAAGCACACGTCGGTGACGCTGAGGTCGCCGCGCCGCAGCAGCGCCATCGCCCGCTCGATCCGTCGCGTCATCAGGTAGGAGTAGACCGATTCGCCGTAGGCGGCCCGGAACCGCCGGCTGAGGTGCCCGGCGGACATGTTCACCCCGCGCGCCAGCGCTTCGACGTCCAGCGGTCGTGCGTGCTCGCGGTCGATCCGGTCCCGGACCCGGCGCAGCAGCGCGAGCTCTCGCAACCGCGCGGCTTCACCCGATGACGCACTCACCTGCGGAATCCTGCCACGCCACCCCGACGGCCGCGCCCGTTTCGTCCAGGATCAGGGTCCGCGCCCGGTGAAGGCCAGCAGTTCCTCGAACGCGGACGCGTTCCGAGGTGCCGGCACGGCCGGCTCGAACATGCCCTCGGTTCGCAGCTCGTCCTCGCTGCCCTGGCTCTGGAACCGCGCGACGGCGTCGACGACGGCGGCGTCCGGCGCGTAGGACGAACCGGTCGCGCGAGCCAGGTCCCAGCCGTGGATCAAGGACTCGGACAGGGCGATGTTGGCGATCACCCAGCCCGGCGTCGGGCCGAACGCGAACTGGTGCTGCTGATCGAGGACGCCCGCCTTGCCGAAGGCGGTCAGGTTGAACCGCGCCGCCGCGTCGAACTCCGCGGCGGTCCGGTCGCCGAGCGATCGAGGTTCCTCGTCCGACAGCTCCGGGGCTTGCCCGTCCACGCACCGCCCGAAGTAGAGCGCACCGTCGACGAGGTGCCCGCCGAGCTGCCCGACGGTCCACCCGTCGCACGGACTCGGGTCACCCATCCGCGCTGACGGCACCGCTCGAAGCACCGCCGAGGTCGCCTCGAAGCTCCGCTCCAGCAAACCCACCAGCTCCGGCCCCACCACCGGTTCCCGCTGCTCCACGTCAACCCCTCCCTCCGACAGCTCTCGGACAGGTAGACCACCGACCCCACCGAAAGTCATCGCCACCCTTCACGGAACCAACGGCCCGGACAAACAGCCCCGCGCGACGTCGATATCTCCGTTGCAGGTGATTTCGGGAGCGTCGAGCGGGAGGCGGTTCCAGAGCAGGAGGTAGAGGGCTTGCGCTGGTGCCGCGATCTCCGCCTCCGGAGCGCCTGGGCCGTAGGTCCAGGTCGTGGCCGCATCAGTGGCGCTGATGCGGATCGCTCGTCGTGGGGCTGGAGCGCGGTCCAGGTGGACCTGGCGCGGGGCCATCGTGTCGAAGACCTCCGAGATGCCATCGGAGGCGAGCTCCGCGTCGATCGGGGTGGTGCCTCCGAGGGCGTTCTCGGCGTCCCAGCGGTGGATCACGGTCTCGTGACAGCGCCGCCGTCGCCAGAAACCGACCGTGTTCGGCGGCGCGAACGTCCAGGCCGAGGTCTCCGGGGCGGCTGAGAGCTCGGCCAGCATCGTCTTGCAGGAGTCTTCGAACCAGGCCACCAGCGCCGCATCCGGTGCTCGGACGTGCTCGTGGTCGCCGTGCCCGTCGCGGACGGCCGTGGCAACCCAGAGGTTCCCGTTGCCCAGGTGATCGGCCAGATCGCGCAGCGTCCAACCCGGGCAGTGCTCGACCGGGGCGGAGAGGTCACCGCGCAGCAGATCTCGGAACGCGTCGAGCTGCTGAGTCAACTCACCGAGGAAGTCCATGATCGCGACGATAGGTCGCCCTGCCGACGTCGAGGGGAGAGAACTGCGGTATTCGGCCGGTCGAAAACAGCGGTCTTCGCCCCCTCGGAGGGGTGGCCGGGGTGGTCTTGGGGCGTGGTTCGTCGGTGGTCAGCGGTAGCTTCGCTGTGGTTGAGGGAGGGGAGGAATCGTGGTTCGGGAGGCTTATCTCCGGGCAGCCGGGATCGCCGCTGCGCTGGTGCGGGAGCCCGCGGTGGCCGGAGCTTGGGAGCGGCAGAGCGCCCTGGCCGAGTTCCGGGTGTCCGGGCTGGTCGGTCACCTGGGGGCTCAGGTGCTGCGGTTGCCCGGGGTGCTCGCCGCCGACGAGCCGTCGGGTGAACCGATCACGTTGCTCGACTACTACTCCGGGATGCCGTGGGTCGGGGCTGACGTGAACGCCGAGATCAACGTGAAGTTGCGGCAGCTCGGCGAGGACGTCGCGGCCGAGGGGCACGCCGCACTGGTGAGCAGGCTCGACACCGCGATCGGCGAGCTGCGGACGACGCTGCCCGCAGCTGGGCGGGACAGGCTCGTCGAGCACGCGGGCCGCGCGATCCGGCTGGACGACTACCTGGTCACGCGCATGATGGAGATCGCCGTGCACAACGACGACATCGCCGTCAGCGTCGGGCTCGACACGCCCGAACTGCCGTCCGAGGTGTTCGAGCCGGTGCTGTCGTTGCTGTCCACGTTGGCCGCTCGGCGGCACGGGCAGACGGCGTTGCTGCGGGCGCTGAGCCGGGTGGAGCGGGCGCCGTCCACAGTCAACGCGATCTAGGAGTAGCGACGCCCCCGCGCTCAACCGGCCTGGGGGTTACCGGGAGTGCGGGGGCGTCAAGGTCCACCCCTGGGGGTCAGGTGGACGGCGTCAATGCTACTGCGTGGTATCCAAGATGTCTCTAGGGGCAGAGATCTTTTTTCACTCGCACGGCGGTGAACCGCAGGCACCCCTGTGTGAGCGGACCGATGGCCACCGCGTACAACACCGTGCCCAGGCCCGCGGTGCCGCCGAGCAGCCAGCCCGCAGCCAGCACGCAGACCTCGATGGACGTCCGCACCAGACGCACCGACCAGCCCGTGCGCGCGTGCAACCCGGTCATCAGGCCGTCGCGCGGACCCGGTCCGAGACGGGCGCCGACGTAGGTCGCGGTCGCCAGCGCGTTGAGGACGACCCCGGCGACCAGCAGCGGGACCCGGATCGCCAGCCCCTCGACGGGCGGCAGCACAGCGAGGGTGGCGTCCACCGACACGGCGATCAGCAGCACGTTGGCGACCGTGCCCACACCGGGACGCTGCCGCAGCGGTAGCCAGGACAGCAGGACCGCGACGCCGACGATCGCGCTCGACGCGCCCATGCTCACGCCCAGCCGCTCCGATATGCCCTGGTCGAGGACGCTCCACGGGGACAGGCCCAGGTCGCCGCGCACCATCAGCGCCAAGCTCGCCCCGTAGAGCGCGAGGCCGCCGATGAGCTGCGGGAATCGGGTCAGGGGCCGGAACCGCATCGACAGGGGCGAGAGGTCCACTCGGACCGGGATCGAGGCCATGAACCACTTTCTACCCGCAGATTGGACTTCAGTTCGATAGCCAATCTGGTTAATGTGGACCTATGTTGCCGACGCCGGGTGCGCACATCTACGGCCAGAAGCTCGTCGATCTCCTCGGGGCCTGGCACGGTGGTGCGCGTCCCTCCTCGCTGCTGCTCGCCGAAGGCGTCCGCCAGCTCGTGCTCGACGGGCGGCTTCCGCCCGGCACCCGGCTGCCCGCCGAGCGGGAGCTCGCCGCTGCCCTCGACGTGAGCCGGACGCTGGTCGCGCGCGCCGTGGAGCGGCTGCGCGAGGACGGCTTCGTGGCCAGCCGCCGGGGCGCCGGTTCGTGGGTGAAGCTGCCGGACTCGCGGCGCGGCAACGAGATGCACGGCGGCTGGTTCCCCTCCAACGACCCGGGCGTGATCAACCTCGCGCAGGCCACCCCAGGCGCACCGCCGGAGATGCGCGGCGCCGTCGAACGGGCGCAGGTCAGGCTCGTCGAGCAGCTCGGTGACCACGGCTACCAGCCGCACGGGCTCCCCGCGCTGCGCGCCCGGGTCGCCGAGCGGTTCACCGCGCGCGGACTGCCCACCAACCCCGAGCAGATCCTGATCACCAACGGCGCGCAGCACGCGTTGGCCCTGGTCCTGCGGGCCCTCGTCGCGCCCGGTGAGCGGGTGCTCGTCGAGCACCCCACCTACCCCAACGCGGTCGAAGCGCTGCGCGGGCTCGGGGTGACGCCGGTGGCCGTGCCGATGACCGACGACGGCTGGGACCTGGAGCTGCTCACCGCGACGCTGCGCCAGACCGCGCCCCGGCTGGCCTACCTGATCCCCGACTTCCACAACCCGACCGGTGTTCGGCTCGACGCCGAGGGCAGGTCGCGGCTGGCGACCGCCCTGGCCCGGACCTGCACCAACGCCGTCATCGACGAGACGTTGATCGACATCGACCTCACCGGGGAGGAACCGCCGCCGCCGATGGCCAGCTACACCGACCGCGCCATCACCATCGGATCGGCGGGCAAGTCGTTCTGGGGCGGGCTGCGGCTCGGCTGGATCCGGGCCAGCGAGGAGTTCGTGCAGCGGCTGGTGCTCGGCCGCGCCGCGGTCGACCTGGGCACGCCGGTGCTGGAGCAGCTGGTGCTCGCCGAACTGCTCGACGACGCCGAGCAGGTGCTCGCCAGGCGGCGGGCGGAAACCCGGGAACGGCTGGACATCTTGGTGGGAGCGCTGCGGGAGCACCTGCCGGAGTGGCGGTTTCGGATGCCCGACGGCGGGCTGTCGCTGTGGTGCGACGTCGGCGAACCCATCGCCAGCAGGCTGGCCGTGACCGCGGAGGCGCATGCGGTGCGGGTGGCGCCGGGGGCGCGGTTCTCGGTGAACGGATCGCTGGAGCGCTGGATCCGGTTGCCCTACACGCTGCCCGGCGAGCGGCTGGTCGATGCGATCCAGCGGCTCGCGGCGGCAGCGGGTTCGGTGCGGCCAGGGCCGGCACCGAACCCGCTCACCGTTCCCATTGCCTGAAGTTCACACCCCTCGTAGCGAGCTTCAGGCCCGCGCCAGGCGGAATCCGCACGAGGTCCCGTGCGAATGTCGTGCGGATTCAGCCCATGAGCAGTTGCCGGCCGCCCGTCGGCACGGCCCCTCGACGTGCCGACGGGCGGTTCGACCAGAGGGCGCCACCCCGGCGCCGCAGGGGCAATTGCGGCGCCGGGGCCAGGGCCCAGTCCTGTTCTTCCAGCAGGTCAGAGACGCTTAGTCAGCGATGTTCTTCAGCGACGCTGCCGGGCAGGCTGGTGGCGCCCCGGACCGATCCGGCCGGGCGCAGGCGTCCGGATCGGAGTCCATCGGGTGGTGTTGACACCAGAGTCACCGCCGAAGCGGCTTCATGCAGGCCGGAACGGCCGCTGTTAGTCAGGTGAGGCCGTTGTTTCGACCGATCGGATGCTGATGTCCGGTCCGATGTCGCGCTGGGCCACCACGGTGGCGCCGGTGTCGGAGAGGTCGGGTGAGCTGGGCAGGATGGCGTGCGCGTTGCGCAGTCCACCGATGCTGCCAGCGCTCGCCGAGGTCAACGAGCCCGGCGGAGGGGCGCAGGGCGCGGGCGCGGCCGGCCCCGGATCGCTCGGTGGCTCGACGTCCGGCGTGCCGTCGGCGTCGGGAGCCCTCGGCTGGGCGTCGTCGGGCGCGGTGCTCCGGCCGGGCACCTTCACGGCCTGCCGCGCCACCGACATACCGACCAGGTCGGGTGTCGGTGCCTTCGGCTGGCCGTGGGCGACGGCCGGGGCGTGGTGCCGCGCGCCGTTGGCCTTGGCGGGCCGGTCCTGGTCGCCCTCGGACGCCGCGATGGCGTGGGCCGAGGCGTTCGCTTCGGCGTGCGCGGGCGTGTCGCCGCTGCCGGGGGCGTTGATCTCCGGTTCCGCCGGGGCGGGCACCTCGGGTTTCGCCGGTTTGGCCGGTTCAACCTCGGCGGGCTTGGCCGGTTCAACCTCGGCGGGCTTGGCCGGTTCGGCCTTGGTGGGCTGGTCCGGCTGCGCATTCTCGGGCTGAGCTGGCTCGGACTCGTCGCTGTCGGCCTTCAGCCGGGAGGCCTTCTCGGCGGGCTTGGACGACTTCCCAGCGGGCTTCGCCTTCCCGGAGCTCTTCGTCTCCGAACCGGAGGCCTTCTCGCCGGAGTCGGACTCGTTCGACGAGGCGGGTTGGGCGAGGCTCGGCTTGTCGGCGTGCGCGTGCTCGGCGGCCGATGCCGCGGTCGCTCCGCCGACCATCACCCCGAGGCACAGACCGCTGAAGAGCGAGACCCGGACGAGGAACGTGGCGGTCCGCGAGCGGGGACCGCGCGATGCGCAGATTCCCTTCACGGTCACCACCGCCAATTTCGGTCAGGTCCGCGCGGTCTGGCGCGGTGGGCAACGGCTGCGCCGTGATCGGCGCCTCCGGCTGACATTCAACCACTCCAGGGGGCGATTTCGGACCACCCGGAGCGACGATCACGACAGTTGGGCCAGCATTCTCCATGCATTCGGGGGACTCGGGAAGGGGCCAAACGTTGTCGGAAGGGGTGATCGTCGTTCCCCGAAGGGGGCTCGTCCGCTGTGGACTTCGTCCGATACGTGCACAGTGTCCGCTGTGGATCACGATCAGCAGCGGGACCGGCTGGGCCTCGAGGAGCTCCATCGCATCTGGACGTCCTACGGGCACGAGATGTTGCTGCACGACCCCGGTGGTGAGGCGGAATGCCTGGTCAGGCGGGGTGAGTTGCTGGCTCCGGCCGGCTCGCTGGAGCCGGTGCTGGACCGCTACCGCCGGTGGATCGACCGCGTGCACCACGACGAGGACCTGCTGCTGGCGCGGATCCGGCTCCGCGAAGCGGAACGCGATCACTGCGTTGACCTGGCGCGGGACACCTCCGGTGTGTCGGTGAACAACGTGCACGTCGGCAGTCCGGTGATGTTCGGGACGCCGGTCATGTTCGGCACCGGAGCTGAAGCGGAATTCACCCCACCGGTTCCGGAACCGCCTGCAGCCCAATGGGTATCGCCGGTGGTCGTGGGCGTGCTCGACACCGGCTGCGACCCGCACCCGTGGTTCACCGACCGGCTCGGGTTCGTCGCCGTCCCGGAGGAGCTGGACGCCGACGACGACTCCGGCCAGGACCGGCAGGCCGGCCACGGCACCTTCGTCAGCGGAGTCGTGCTGCAGCACGCGCCCGGCGCGGTCATCCGGCCGCAGCGCGTGCTGTCCTCGCTCGGTTTCACCGACGACCACACCGTCGCCTCCGGGCTGCGCGCCCTGCGGCGCTCGGCGCAGCAGCGGGGCGAGCAGGTCGACGTGGTGGTGCTGACCTCCGGTTGCCACACCGCCGACGACCGCTGCCCGGAGGTCCTGGTCGCGGAACTGCGCGCGATGGCCCCGGCCGTGGTCGTGGCCGCAGCCGGCAACCACGGTCGGACCAGGCCCTTCTGGCCTGCCGCGCTGCCCGAGGTGCTGGGCGTGGCGGCCACCGGGGCGGACGGCACGATCGCCGCCTTCTCCAACACCGGCGCCTGGGTCGACGCGGCCGCCCCGGGCGTGGACGTGCGCAGCTGCTTCGTCCGGATGGCGCCGGGCGGCGACCGGACCTACGGCTGCGCCCGCTGGAGCGGAACGTCCTTCGCCGCACCTCGCGTCGCCGCCGCGATCGCCACCTCCCTGCAGGCGGACCGCGATCCCGCGCGGGCGCGGGAACTCGTCGCGCACTGCTACCCGTGCGGGCCGGAGCTGCCCGAAACCGTCGCGGCGGAGTGATCTCGAACCGCACTTCTTGACTCGATCGTGGGGTATCCGGCTCCAACTGAATCTTTCGGCACCCCTTCTTCCTCTTACTCGGTGGGAAGGAAGAGATCACCGAGCTCCGGAGGTGCTGGTCGTGTACGAGGTCGGGGAAGCCGGTCCGACTGGGGTGCTGCTGAATCGGGCGGCGTCCGGGGACGAACAGGCGTGGCGGGAACTGGTGGACCTGTACACGCCGGTGATCTGGGGTGTCTCGCGGGCTTTCGCCGGCAACGTCGCCGACGCGGAGGACGTCTGCCAGGCGACCTGGTTGTCGCTGGCGGAGAACCTGGAGCGGCTGCGCGAGCCAGAAGCGCTGCCGGGCTGGCTGGTCACCACCGCCCGGCGGGAAGCGATCCGGTTGCGCCGAGCACGGGTGCGGGAAGCGCCGGTCGGGCTGGACACCGACCACCTCGGCGCGTCCGAGCACTCCGAGGCCGCCGAGAAGCTGGTGCTGCGGATGGTGTCGGGCAACCGGCTGGCGCAGGCGTTCAGCGCGTTGCCGCAGCGCTGCCAGCAGTTGCTGCGCGTCCTGGCCGTCACACCGGAGGCCAGCTACGCCCAGGTCAGCGAGGCGCTGGGCATACCAAGAGGAACGATCGGTCCGAAGAAGAGCCGGTGCCTGTCCGAGCTGCGCAAGCGGCTGGTGGGCGCCGATCTGCCCGAGGAGGTGGCGGGATGAAGCAGCGGATTCCGGCGGAGCTGCGCAGGTTGCGCGAACTGTTCCAGACCCAGGACCCGGTTCCGGAACGGGTGCTGGCCGGCTCCTACGCGGCGGTGGCGATGCGCGCGGCCGACCGCGACCGGGGCGAGCTCAAGCTGGTCGGCGACTCGGCCGACGAACGCGTCGGCGTGCGCACCGGCGGTCCGCAGAGCCGCGTGCTGACCTTCGCGATGCCCGGCCGCGTGCTCGAGATGGACCTGGTGCCCACCGCGAGCGGACTGGTCCGGGCCTCGGGCTTGGTGCTCAACCGGTCCGGGCAGGCATCGCCGGCCGGGGAGGTCGTGCTGCGGCACCCTGCGGGTGAGCGCAGCGGAGAGCTGGACCGGCACGGCGCGTTCCAGGTGTCCGACGTGCCGCGCGGACCGCTGAGCGTGGTGTTCCGCCCCGAGCGGGCCGAGCCCGCCATCGCGGATTGGCTGGTCTGTTGAGCGCCGTGGCGGCGGTGGCACCGCCGGACGTGATCGCGGGTGCGCTGCGCTGGCGCGACGAGGCGACCGCAGCACCGCGCGAGGCCTTGCGCGAAGCCGAGCGGCTGCTGGCGGGAGCAGCGCCCGAGGGTGAGCTGCGGGTGCTCGCCCGGCACATCGCCGCGTTGGCGACGGTCGAGCTGGGCATGGTCGAGCAGGCGCGCAGGCACGTGCGGCTCGGGCTGTCCACCGCGCAGCGCGGCGGCTGGCCCCAGCGGGCCGCGCAGCTGCAGCTGACCCTGGCGTGGATCGAGCTGGAACGCGGCAACACCGGCGCGAGCTGGGCGAACCTCGCCGCAGCCGAACCGCACCTGCCCGCCGAGGACCGTCCCAGGGCGACCTGCTTGCGCGGGCTGCTGCACTGCCAGCGCGGTCATCACCGGGACGCGCGGTTGCGCCTGACCAGCGCGCTGGTGCACCTCGACGGGGATCGGCACTGGAAGGCCAACGCGCTGCTCGGCCGGGGCCTGGCCAACCTCTACACCAACCGGCTGGTCGAGGCCGAGCAGGACCTGGTCGCTGCGGAGGGGATCTTCCACGCCGACGGCCGGGGCCCGCGGGCCGCGGGCTGCCGGCACAACCGGGGCTGCGTGGCGTTCCGGGCCGGTGACCTGCCCCAGGCGCTGCGGCTGTTCGAGGAGGCGGTGGCGGCCGGGCTCGACGTCACCGCGAACCCGGAGGCGCTGGTCGACCGGGGTGAGGCACTCGCGGCGGCCGGGCTGACCCAGCAGGCCCGCGCCGTCATGGAGCAGGCGGCGCAGCGGCTGGCCGACACCGGTCGGCAGGGCAGGCTCGCCGAAACCCGGCTCGCGCTGGCCGGATGCGCGCTGCGCGATGGTGAGCCCGCCGCAGCGGCCGAGGCCGCGGGCGCGGCCCGGCGGTTGTTCCGGGGGCAGAAGCGACCGGCGTGGGCCGCCTTGGCCTCGGCGATCGTGTGGCAGGCCAAGCTGCGATCCGGGCAGAACACCCGCTACTCCCTGTCGGCGGCGCGACGCGCGGCCAACGCGTGCGAGGAGTTCGGCTGGCACGCCACCGCTGCCGAACTGCGGCTGACCGCCGGTCGGACCGCGCAGCGCGCCGGTCTGAACTCGGTGGCGCGCAGGCTGCTCGGCAGGTGCGCCCAGTGGCGCGAGGTCGACGACGCGCCACCGCAGCTGCGGGCGTTGGGATGGTTGGCCGAGGCGTTGCTGGCCGAGCAGGAGGGCGGGATCGCCCGGCTGCTGCGCGCCTGCCGCGCGGGGCTGAAAGCCGTTGACGGGCAAGCGGTCGGGATGCCGGCCTTCGAGATGCGGGTGCACGCGCTCGGGCTGGCCGACGAGCTCGGTGAGGTCGCCGTGCGGGCCGCGCTGCGCATCGGCGACCCGCAGCTCGTGCTGCGCTGGACCGAACGCTCCCGCGCCAGCGCGCTGCACCGCCGCTCGCTGCGCCCACCGTCGGATCCGCGGCTGAACACGGCCCTGGTCCGGCTGCGCGGCGCGGTGCTCGACGCGCAGCAGACCGCCGACCCGCAGCGGGCCATGAGCACCGTTGCCGAGCTGGAAGAGCAGGTCCGCCACCAGGCGATGCTGGTCGAGGGGCGCACCGACCCGCTGCGCGCGCCGGCCGGGATCGACGAGATCAGCGCCGAACTCGGCGACGCGGTGCTGCTGAGCCTGTTCTCCGAGCGCGGCAGGCTCTTCGCGGTGTCCATCGTGGACGGTGAGATGGCGTTGCACGTGCTCGGACCGGAGGCCGCGGCGGAGAGCCAAGCGGTCCGCCTCCGGTACCTGCTGGCGCGCCAGGCCTGCGGCGTGGCCTCGCGAGCTGCGCCGATGTTCGAGCACGGCGTCCGGCTGGCTGCGGCCGAGCTCCAGTCGCAGCTGCTGTCCCCGGTCCTCCCCGAGCTGGAGCGGGGGCGCGAACTCGTCGTGGTGCCCACCGGCCGGTTGCACCTGCTGCCGTGGTCGGTGCTGCCCGCGTGCAGCGAGAACCCGGTCACGGTGAGCCCGTCGATCCGCTGCTGGCTGGGCGGTGCCGCCCGAGCTCGGGCGGCCGATCCGGCCGGTGCGCGGGTGTGGATCGCCGGGCCGCGGCTGGACCACGCCGAACGGGAGGTCACCGCGCTGCAGCGCAGCGGTGGCGGGCAGGTGCTCACCGGAGCGGGGGCGCGGACCGATCGCGTTCTGTCCGCATTGGACGGAGCTCGTGTGGCGCATCTGGCCGCGCACGGGCACTTCCGGGACGACCAGCCGCTGCTGTCCTGCCTGGACCTCGACGACGGGCCGCTCTACGCGCACGACCTCGACGGTCTGCGCCGCAGCCCGACCACGGTGGTGCTGTCGGCCTGCGACGTCGGCAAGTCCGCGATCAGCAGGGGAGATCAGCTCAGCGGGCTGACCGCCACCCTGCTGGAACGCGGGACCGCCACGGTGATCGCGAGCGTGGTCCCGGTCCCCGACGAGCGGACCGTGGAGGTCATGCTCACCCTCCACGACGCGCTCGACTCGGGCCTGCGACCATCCGCCGCGCTCGCGAAAGCCCAAGCGCGGCACGGCGAAACCGGATTCATCTGCATCGGCTACGGAGGTGTGTGACCCCGGTCGCCAGGTCTACCGGAGCTTGTGGAGGCGGCGGATCCCCTCGTCCAGGACTTCGTCCTTCTTGCAGAACGCGAAGCGGACCAGGTGGCTGAAGTCGTCCGGGTTGTCGCAGAACACCTGGACCGGGATGGCCGCGACGCCGATGCGCTCCGGCAGCGAGCGGCAGAACTCGGCGCCGTCGGTGAAGCCCAGCGGCCTCACGTCGGCGCAGATGAAGTAGGTGCCTTCGCTGTCGAGCACGTCGAAACCGGCCTCGGCGAGGCCCTCGGCCAGCCGGTCGCGCTTGCGCTGCAGGCCGGCGCGCAGCTGATCGACCCACGCCAGCTCGTTGCGCAGGGCGTGCGCGACGGCGGGCTGGAACGGGGCGCCGCCGACGAAGGTCATGAACTGCTTGGCCGCGCGCACCGCCGCGACCAGCTCGGCCGGGCCGCACACCCAGCCGATCTTCCAGCCGGTGGCGCTGAAGCTCTTGCCGACGCTGGAGATCGACACGGTCCGCTCGGCCATGCCGGGCAGCCCGGCCAGCGGGTGGTGCTCGCGACCGTCGAACAGGAGGTGCTCGTAGACCTCGTCGGTGACGGCGATGACGTCGTTGTTCCGGCAGACCTGGGCGATGGCGGCCAGCTCGTCGTCGGTGAACACGGTGCCGGTCGGGTTGTGCGGCGAGTTGAGCACCAGCGCGCGGGTCTGCGGGCCGACCACCGACCGCAGCTGGTCGAGGTCGAGCTCGAAGCGGTGATCGGAGCCCTGGCGCAGCGCGACGGTCTTGCGCACGCCACCGGCCATCGCGATCGCGACCGGGTAGGAGTCGTAGTAGGGCTCGACGAGCACCACCTCGTCACCGGGCTCGACCAGCGCCATCATCGTCGCGGTCAGCGCCTCGGTGGCGCCGACGGTGACCAGCACCTGGCCCTCCGGGTCGTACTCGGTGCCGTAGCGGGCGGCGCGGTGCTCGCTGATGGCCGCGCGCAGCTCGGGCTCACCGGCGCCCGGCGGGTACTGGTTCACGCCGTTGGCGATGGCGTCCTGCGCGACCCGCAGCATGCTCTCCGGGCCGTCGGTGTCGGGGAAGCCCTGGCCGAGGTTGACCGCGCCGGTCCGGCGGGCCAGCTCGGTGATCTCCGCGAAGATCGTGGACGTGAACGGCCGAAGACGGGAGGTCAAAGCAGGAGTGCGCACGCTTGCGGAGCCTAATACACCGAACAACGCCTGCGACCAGCGTTTTAGCTCGTGGTCGACGGGTCGTTCCGCGGTGCTCGGGAGTTGTTGGGCAGGTCACGTCGTCGCGTTCGCCCCGGGTTGACCGGAATCGCTGCAACAATCGACGTGTGCAACCCACATCGGTTCCCGATTCGGAAAAGCGCCGGAGCCTTCGGCGGATGAAGGCCGTGGCCACCGCGTTCCTGCTGTTCGCGGCGGTGGTCTACTTCTTCGCGCGCTGGCAGGAGAGCGCAGGTGCCGGGGCCTGGGTGGGCTACGTCCGAGCCGCGGCCGAGGCGGGCATGGTGGGTGCGCTGGCGGACTGGTTCGCGGTGACCGCGCTGTTCCGGCGGCCGCTGGGCCTGCCGATCCCGCACACCGCGATCATCCCGACCCGCAAGGACACCATCGGCCGCAGCCTCGGTGACTTCGTGGGCACCAACTTCCTCTCCGAGGACGTGGTGCGGGACAAGCTGCGCAGCGCCGGCATCAGCCGCCGGGTCGGGCTCTGGCTCGACGACGCCGACCACGCCGAGCGGGTCACCTCCGAGCTGGCCACCGCCGTGCGCGGGGCCGTGCAGGTGCTCCGCGACGACGACGTGCAGGCGATCATCGAGCACGGCGTGGTGCGCAAGCTGGTGGACCAGCAGTGGGGCCCGCCGCTGGGCCGGATCCTGGGCCAGGTGTTCAGCGACGGTTCGCACCACAAGCTGGTCGACCTGGTCTGCGACCGCGCCTACGACTGGGTGCGCGACAACCACGAGACCGTGCTGCGGGTGGTCAGCCAGCGGGCTCCGTCGTGGTCGCCGAAGTTCGTCGACGCGATGCTCGCCGACAAGATCTACGCCGAGGTGCTGTCCTTCGCGTGGGCGGTGCGCACCGACTCCGAGCACCCGATGCGCCAGGCCGTGGACCGCTTCCTGGTGGAGTTCGCCCACGACCTGCAGCACGACGAGAAGACGATGGCCAAGGCCGAGCAGATCAAGCACCAGGTGCTCGAGCACCCCGAGGTGCAGAACCTGGTGTCCTCGGCCTGGGGCACGGCCAAGAAGATGCTGCTCGACGCCGCCGAGGACCCCTCCAGCGAGCTGCGCGTGCGGGTCCGGGACGGCCTGCGCTCGCTCGGTGCCCGGCTGCACACCGAGCCCGAGCTGCAGGAGAAGGTCGACGGCTGGCTGGAAGGCGCCGTCACCTACGTGGTGTCGAACTACCGGGACGAGCTGACCACGCTGATCACCGACACGGTGGAGCGCTGGGACGCCCAGGAGACCTCGCGCAAGATCGAACTGCAGGTCGGCCGCGACCTGCAGTTCATTCGCATCAACGGCACCGTCGTCGGCGCCCTCGCCGGCCTGGCCATCCACACGATCGCGGAGCTGCTGATCTGAACGGGGTGACGCCTGGGGCCGCTCAGGTTCCGCCACCCGCCCCTCTGAGGCGGAGGAACCACGAACGAGGTCTCAGGCCGTGGTGTGTCTTTCGCGCCAGGAGCGGGCCTTCTCCCGGTTGCCGCAGACGCGCATCGAGCACCACGTCCGGGATCTGTTGCGGGAGCGGTCGTAGAAGGCCCACAGGCAGTCCTCGGCCGGGCAGATCTTGATCCGGTCCCAGTGCTCGGTGTGCACCAGCCGCGTCGCGGCGACGAGCACGCTGCCCAGCGCGTCCACCCCGACCAGCGAGGGGATGCCGTTGCGCAGCTGCACCTGCACCGGCCAGGTCGTGTTCGCCAGGCCCGTGGGGCGCATCCCGTAGGTCACCGCCGACCGCATCGTGTCGCGGACTTCGCGGGCCGCTTCGACTTCGGGGACCACGACCAGGCCGCGTTCGGTGCACCACCGCTGCCATCGGGCGTGATCGTCGAGGACTTCGGTGCCCTTCTCGGCGTCGCAGGTGTTGAGGAAGGCCAGGACTAGCTCGATGTCGTGGTCGAAGTCGAGTTCGACCGCCTCCAGCACAGACGCGCGGTCCACTTCCGGAGCGACAGCTCTGCTGTTCACGGACACCATCGTAAGCCAGTAGGGGGTTGCGGCCGACCCCTGTAACCAGCATTCTGCTTCTTGACGGTTAGTAACCCGCAAAACAACCGATACCGGTTAGAGAGGGAGTGCGATGAGTGCCTTGAAGCTCGCCGCGTACGCGATCGACTGCGCGGACCCGCGCCGGCTCGCCGAGTTCTACGGGCGGTTGCTGGGCTGGCAGATCGACGAGGCGGAGTCCGGGGGCCGCTGGGTGGAGCTCGCCGACCCCGCGGGCGGTGCGCCGCTGGCCTTCCAGCTCGCGCCGGACCAGCGCCCGTCGACCTGGCCCGATCGGGAGGTCCCGCAGATGGCGCACCTCGACGTCCGGGTCGCCACGCTCGACGAAGGCCACGAGCGGGCGATCACCGCAGGTGCGGTCCAGCTGCCGCAGCCGCCTGATCAGCTCGACGCGAGCTTTCGCGTTTACGCCGATCCGGAAGGTCACCCCTTCTGCATGTGCGCAGCTCAGTAGGGTTGTCCGTCGAACACCAGCGGGGTGTTAGCTGGGTGCTTGCAATAGCTAGCACTCGGCGCTAGGGTGGGTCTCGAACCCGGAGAGGTGTCCGATGGAACGCATGGACAAGGCAGTCCCCAAGGCCGTGAACCAGGCGGTCAGCGACCTCGGCAGCTACATCCGGACTCAACGCAACAACGCGCAGATCTCGTTGCGGCAGCTGGCGAAGCTCGCCGGAGTGTCCAACCCGTATCTGAGCCAGGTGGAGCGCGGCCTGCGCAAGCCGAGCGCGGAGATCCTGCAGCAGATCGCCAAGGGGCTGCGGATTTCCGCCGAGGCGCTCTACGTGCAGGCCGGAATCCTGGAAAGCCGCGAGTCCGGGCCCGTGGTCGACGCGATCCTCGGCGACCCGGAGCTCAACGAGCGGCAGAAACAAGTGCTTCTGGACATCTACTCCTCGTTCCGGCGCGAGCAGGACGCCGCGGAGGACGGGGACGGGGCCACCCACCAACCCGAGGAGTGAACCGCGATGCCGGCTTTCCCCAAGACCGAAGACGTCAACAAGGCCTTCAAGGAAGGCGTCGACCAGGCCCGCACCCCGCTGCTGGCCGCGCTGGGCGCCGGCGACCTCGCCGCGCAGGCGGTGCTGGACGCCGTCAACAAGTTCCGCACCCAGGTCACCGAGCGCACCGAGTCCGCCAAGGCCGAGCTGCCCAAGGACTTCAGCGAGTTCAAGGCCAAGCTGGACCCGTCCGAGGTGCGCAAGCAGCTCGAGACCTACGGCGAGTCGGCCAGGAAGCTCTACGACCAGCTCACCGAACACGGTGAGGAGACCTTCAAGAAGCTGCAGGACTCCACGCAGGTGAAGAAGGTCAAGGAGCAGGTCGGCACCGCCCAGGGCAAGGTCGAGGAAACCGTCGGCGACGTGCGCGGCATGGCCGACGACGTGCGCGGCATGGCCGACGACGTGCTGGGCAAGGTCACCCGCCCCTTCGTCAAGGAGGAGACCGCCGCCAAGACCGAGGGCTCCGAGACCTCCCAGTCCGAGACCTCCGAGGCGGAGGCCCCCCAGGCCGAGGCGACCGAGACCGCCGCCGAGAAGCCGGCAGCCACCAAGCCGGCTGCGGCCAAGACAACCCCGGCGGTCAAGTCGACGACCACCAAGGCGACCACCGCCAAGAAGTCGACGACCACCGCGCCCAAGACCAGCGGCAACTGATCACCGCGAGCACCGGTCCCGGTACCCGATGGGTGCCGGGACCGGCTGCTGCGGAGGTGGGTGCCCTCCGAGGTGGCTAGCACGTAAGGTGGAGGCGTGGGTTTCTCGAGCGGAATGCCGCTGTACTGGTGGATCCTGACGGTCATCTGGATCGTGTGCGTCCCGGTCGGTGTTTTCGCGTTCGTGCACGCCGCGCTGCAGCGCGCGGATGCCTTCACGGCCGCGGACAAGCTGAACAAGCTGGCCTGGATGGGGATCACCGGTGCCGCCGCGCTCCTGCTGATCCTCGACACGCGCGGGCCCTACGGGATCATCTGGATCGCCGGGCTCGTCGCGGCGCTGGTCTACATCGTCGACGTCCGCCCGAAGGTGAAGGAAGTCCAGGGGCGGTCCTGGTAGTGCGCGCCCGCTGGCGGGTGCTCGGCAACGGCACCCCGGTGACGCTGGTCGTGCACGGTCTCGGCGCGACCGAAGGCGAGGCCCGCATCCCCGCGTCCGGGCTTCGGGGCACCCGCGTGGTGATGACCCTCCCCGGGCACGGCTCCGCTCCCGACGCCCCGCCCGGCTACTGGAACTACGGCCCGGTGGCCGCCGACGTGCTCGCCGTCGCCGACGAGGTCGGCGCGACGCAGGCCGTCGGCGTGTCGCTCGGCGCGGGCGCGCTGACCCGCATCGCCGCCGAGCACCCCGGCCGGTTCCAGCGCTTGGCGCTGCTGCTCCCGGCGGCGCTGGACCGGCCTCGCGAACCTGCCGCGGCCTGGGCCTGCGAGCGGTTGGCCGGCGCGGTCGCCGCCGAGGACGGCGGTGCGAGCCTGCGCGAGGTGCTGGCCGCCGAGGTCCCGCCGGGCGTCGAGGTCGGCGACCACCTCGAGCAGCGGGCCCGTGCGCTGACCCGGCTCTCCGACGCCCTTCGCGACCTGCCCGAACAGGTCCCGGTCACCGATGCGGGCGCGCTGTCGGAGGCCACCGCGGAAGTCCTGGTCATCGGCGCCACCGACGACCCGATGCATCCGGCTGCGGCGGCGAAGGCGACCGCCGCGGCGTTCCGGGGAGCACGGCTGGAGCTGCTGGAATCGCAGGCGCCGATGCTCACCCACCGCAAGCTGCTCCGGGACCTGCTGACGGACTTCCTGCGCTGAGCGTTCTATCGTGCGCGTCATGGGTTTCGATTGGTCCGAGGCAGCGGGAACGCTGGACGTCACGACGGCGCTGGAACGGCTCGACCTGCTCGCCGACCCGGTCGCCGAGTCCGTGCGCGCGCTCGGTGACGACCGGATCGGCGCCACCGAGATCGACCCCGAACTGGCCGACACCGCCGCGTTCTGCGAGAAGTACGGTTCGCCGCTGGAGCTGTCGGCCAACTGCGTGGTGGTGGCGGGCAAGCGCGCGGGCGAGGTCCGCTACGCGGCCTGCGTCGTGCTGGCCACCACCCGCGCCGACGTCAACGGCGTGGTCAAGCGCCGGCTCGACGTCCGCAAGGCGTCGTTCGCCCCGATGGACGAGGCGGTGGCGCACACCGGCATGGAGTACGGCGGGATCACCCCGTTCGGCCTCCCGGGCTCGTGGCCGGTCCTGATCGACCCCCGGGTGACCGAGGCGGGCGCGGTCGTGGTCGGCAGCGGACTCCGCCGGAGCAAGATCATCACCCCGGCGGACGTCCTCCCCGGTCTACCCCACGCGGAAGTCCTCGAGAACCTCGCCCGCTGACCTGGCGACGGCCGTGACGCCGTCGCCGCGCTCGCGAGCTGGGGGTCAGAACACGACGGTGCGCTTGCCGTGGACCAGGACGCGGTCCTCGACGTGCGCGCGCAGCCCTCGGGCGAGGACCATCTTCTCGATGTCGCGGCCCTTGCGGACCATGTCGGCGACGTCGTCGGTGTGGTCGACGCGGATCACGCCCTGCTCGATGATCGGGCCCGCGTCCAGCTCCGCCGTCACGTGGTGGCAGGTGGCGCCGATCAGCTTCACGCCCCGCTCGTAGGCCTGGTGGTACGGCCGGGCGCCGGCGAACGACGGCAGGAAGCTGTGGTGGATGTTGATCGCCTTGCCCGCCCACCGCTCGCACAGTTCCGGCGGCAGCACCTGCATGAACCGGGCGAGCACGATCGCGTGCGGGTCGTGCTGCTCGGCCAGCTCCCGGACCTGCTCGAACGCGGCGGCCTTGGCCTCGGGGTCCTTGCTGAAGGGCACGTGGTGGAACGGGATGCCGTGCGCCTCGGTGATCGGCCCGAGCTCCGGGTGGTTGCCGATCACCGCGCACAGCTCGACGTCCAGCTCCCCGGAGCCGACGCGGCCGAGCAGGTCGTGCAGGCAGTGCGCCTCCTTCGACACCAGCACGACGACCCGGCGCCGCTCGGCGGTGTCCCAGATCCGCCACTCGGCGCGGTCGCTGAGCTCCGCGGCGACGGCGGCGAAGCGTTCGCGCAGCTCGTCGAGCCCGAAGGGCAGCGAGTCCGCGCGCACCTCCTGGCGGGTGAAGAACCAGCCGGTCGTGGTGTCGGTGTGGTGACCGGCCTCGACGATCCAGCCGCCGTGCTCGGCCAGGAACCCGGAGACCCGGGCGACGATCCCGGTGCGGTCGGGGCAGCCGAGGCTGATGACGAAACGACGTTCGGAAGAGCTCACGACGATGATTGTCGCAGGTGAGGTGGGTTACCTCAGCGTCCGGCCGCCACTCCGGCCAGACCGGCGTCCCCGGTGACCAGCGCCGTGCTGGGACGTCCCCACACCCGGCGGTAGAGGGCGTCGGCGGTGCCGGCGACGGTCGCGTCGGTCTCCAGCCCGGCGTCCGAGGGCGCGCCGGTGACGGGAGGCTCGCCGGGCCGGTAGGTCACCAACCAGGCGCGCCCCGCGTCGGCGGCGTGGTAGAGCACGGTTCCGGAGTGCTCGCGGGCGGTCCAGTCGCCCAGCGGCAGCAGCTCGGTGAGCATCTCGTCGATGCCGTCGGCCGCCAGCTCCGGGTCGAAGACCAGGACACCGGCCTGCCCCAGGGCGAGTTCGGCGTCGAGCCGGTGGATCGCGGTCTCGTGCGCGACCCGCCGAGCCCACCCCGCCGGGGTTCCGCCGGAGAAGATCGCCCACACCGCGCGGTCGGGATCCATCGTGGACAGGTCGGTGAGCAGCTCGCCGCGGAGTTCGTCCCACCAGGACAGCGCGGCCTCGAAATCCCCTGGTGCGTCGGGCGCTTCCGGTCGGTTGCCGCCCGGCTCGACCCGCAGCGACGCCCGCGCCCTCGCGTACGCCTGGGCGAGGTGCCCGGTCAGCTGCCGGACGTCCCAACCCGGGCAGGTGGACACGACGGCGTCCGGTCCGGCCTGCAGCACCGCACGCCGGAAAGCGTCCGCCTGCTCCTGAAACGCCTTGAGGTGGAAATCGCGATCCATGCCCCCATTAAAGGCGCTACGCCGACCGCGCGAAAAGCGTCGAGGCGGAGTGGCGGCTCACGTGTTCGGGTCGACCGAGTCCCAGGGGACGGTGAGCTCGCCGAGGCGCCACCGGGGGTGGCGGTCGAGGACGGGCCACTGCTCCGCGAACAGGCCCGCGGCGTGGGCCCAGCGGGCTCGCGGGCCGAAGGTGGCCAGCGGGGCGGCCTTGGCCCAGCAGGCGTCGAGCTCGGTGAGCAGCGCGTGGATCCGCTCGCCGGGGACGTTGCGGTGGATGAGCGTCTTCGGCAGCCGCTCGGCGAGGTCGGACGGGGCGTCGATGTCGGAGGGCAGGCAGGCGAGGGTGAGCGCGCGCGGCCCCTGGCGGTCCAGCGTCACCCAGCAGCAGCGGCGGCCGATCTCGTCGCAGGTGCCCTCCACCAGCAGGCCCTCCGGGGCGAGGCGGGAGCACAGCTCCTCCCAGGCCTTCCAGGCCTCCGGCTCGGTGTACTGGCGCAGCACGTTGAGCGCGCGGATCAGGGCGGGGCCGGGGAAATCGCGGATTCCGGCTGCGAGCCCGGCGAGCTCGAAGCCGCCGCGCCGGAACTCCAGGCGCGGCGGGTCGGCGACGGCCTTGCCCGCGGCCACCCGCTCCGGGTCGATCTCCAGGCCCACGACCCGCAGCTGCGGGTGCAGCCCGGACAGCCGCTGCGCGAGTTCGACGGTGGTCGTCGGGGTGGCGCCGTAGCCGAGGTCGATGACCACGGGCTCGGCGGCGTTGCGCACCGCGCGCGCCACCCACGGGGTGGCTGCGATCCAGCGGTCGATGCGCCGCAGCCGGTTGGGGTTCGTCGTGCCGCGCGTCGGCATGCCCATCGCGCGGGCGCGTCCGGCGGCGAGCCGCGGGTTGCGCTTCTTCGGAACGTTCATCGCGGGCTAGCCGCGCTGGGCCAGCCACGCGGCTGTGAAGTGGTCCTCGTCGACCAGCATCTTCTGCACCTGCTCGGCGACGAGGTCTTCGAGCTTGCCGCCGACGAACGGGACGGTGACCTTGACCGTGCCCTCCACGACGAGTTCGCTCACGTCCGGACCGCTCGGCGCGACGAGGTCGCGCAGCCACATCGAGCCGGTGATCGAGCACGGGGCGCCCGCGATCTCCGCCGCGATCTCGCCCGTGTAGTGGCCGTCCTCCTCGCGCCGCCAGGACTCGCTGCGGTCGATGAGCAGGTCACCGCCGACGACGGTGCGGGCCAGCGACGGGAGCTTGTCGACCGGAACTGCCTGCCGGGTCTGGAAGCGGGCACCGTCGTCGGTGTCCACGTGCTGCAGCAGGGTCGCGGTGGAGCCGCCGAGCTCCTCCAGCCGAGCCGCTAGGTACTCGGAGTCGATCAGCGCCCGGTACACCTCGACGGCGGACCGGTCGGAGGTGCTGCGGTGCTCGATGCGGCGTGCCATGCAGCGGAGGTTACCTTTGGCAGTCGTGAGTGCCTCTATGTCCGGTGCCGAAGAAGTGCGCGACGACACTGCCCTGCCAGGTGAGCTGCCGGGTGGTGGGTCGCCGCTGGCCGAGTTCACCACGCTGCGGCTCGGCGGCCCTGCGACCGGGCTGGTGGTCGCCACCAGCGACGATGAGCTCATCGACGCGGTCCGCGCGGCTGACGACGGCGGGCACCGGCTGCTGGTGCTCGGCGGCGGGTCCAACCTGGTCATCTCGGACGAGGGATTTTCCGGGCATGCCGTGCGCATCGCCACCAAGGGCCGCGAGTACGACAACGTCGGCGACGGGATCGTGCAGTTGACCGCCGAGGCGGGCGAGGACTGGGACGATGTGGTCGCCGACTCGGTCGCGCAGGGCCTGGGCGGGCTGGAGTGCCTGTCCGGCATCCCGGGCCTGGCCGGGGCGACGCCGGTGCAGAACGTCGGCGCCTACGGCGTGGAGATCTCCGAGCTGCTCGTCTCGGTGGACCTGCTGGACAGGCGCACCGGCCGGGTGCGGACCGTGCAGGCCGCCGACCTGGGGCTGACCTACCGCAACAGCGTCCTCAAGCACAGCGACGCGGCGGTGGTGCTGCGCGCCCGGTTCCGGCTGCGCGACAGCGGCCTGTCGGCACCGATCCGCTACGCCGAGCTCGCCCGCGCGCTGGACGTCGAGCCGGGCGAGCGGGTCGACGCGGCGAAGGCGCGGCAGGCGGTGCTGGAGCTGCGGCGCGGCAAGGGCATGGTGCTCGACCCGGCCGATCACGACACCTGGAGCGCGGGTTCGTTCTTCACCAACCCGATCGTGGCCGAGGCCGAGCTGCCCGGCACGCTCTCCCGGATCGCCGAGGAGGTGGGTCCTGACCAGCGGATCCCGCAGTACCCGGCCGAGGGCGGGGGCAAGCTGTCGGCGGCCTGGCTGATCGAGCGGGCCGGTTTCGCCAAGGGCCACCAGGGCCCGGGCGGGCGCGTCGCGCTGTCCGGCAAGCACACGCTGGCGCTGACCAACCGGGGCAGCGCGAGCACCGCCGACCTGCTGGAACTCGCCCGCGAGGTCCGCGACGGGGTGCGCTCCGCCTTCGGCGTGACCCTCGTTCCCGAGCCCGTGATGGTCGATTGCGCGTTCTAGACCAGCGGCCATACAGGTGACTCTTAGTGACTAACGGATCACCCTGAGTGTTAAATGGCAGAGGTGGAGGGGGCCACCATGCTGAGCATCAGGGAACTGCGGGACCGGGCGGTGATCCGCCCGATCAAGCGCGCTGTCGAGGACCAGCTGCTTGACCTGCCCGGGGTGACGGGCGTGGACATCGGCAGCAGGACGCGCGCGGGCAGTCGACACCGGGAGCAGGTCATCGTCGTGACGGTGACCTGCAAGCGGCCTCGCGAGGCCCTCGGGCGCGACGGCTGCGTGCCCGCCGAGCTGTTCGGCATCCCCACCGACGTGGTCGAGGAGCAGCCCGTCCTGCAGCACATCCACCGGGTGCACGGCGAGCCGCTGCGGTGGCCGTCCCGGACGATCGGGTCCGACGGCGGCAGCGCGGGCTGCCCGATCCGGGCGGTGCGCGGCGGCAGCGGCCTGGCTCCGTACCGGGCGGTCCGGCTGGGGACCGGCGAGTACCGCCGGATCGGCACCCTCGGAGTGCTCGTGACCAGCGATCCCACCGAACCGATGGGGTTGACGACCTTCGACGTCGGCTGCTTGGACGACGCCTGGTCGGTGGGCGACCGGATGATCGACCCGGACAGCGGCCGGGTGCAGGCCGAGCTGGCGCGGGCCGCGCTGTCGGGCCGCGTGGACGCCGCGGCCGTCAGCATCGTCCCCGGCCTGGCGGCCTCGCCGGAGGTCGGCGGGCTCGGGCCGGTGACCGGCCACGCTCGCGCCTACCCGGGTGAGCCGGTCCGCAAGCACGGTTTCGGCACCGGGCTCACCGACGGCTTCGTGACCTCGGTGGACGCCACCATCCGCGTCGATCACGGCGCTGCGCTGGGGGTCCGGGTGCTGCGCGAGCAGATCCGCATCGCCACCGACGGGCCGTGCTTCTGCGGGCCTGGCGATTCGGGTGCGGCGGTCCTCGACCCGGCGGGCCGGCTGCTCGGGCTGCACGTCGCGGGCGCCGAGAACGGGGCGATCGGTTATGCGACGCCGATCGGCGATGTCCTCTCCGAGCTCGACGTCCGGTTGAACCCGCAATCGCTGCCGCTCGGCGTATGAGGTGTGTGGAGCCCGAATTCCCGTTGATGCCATTCGCGCGGAATGTGCGCCTTTCGGAGTCTGGTGAAGTGGCGTTCGGCGGTTGTGATGCAATGCACAGCGCCCTCCGGACATCTTTTCGGGCCTTCGCACGTCTTTATTGGTGGGGGTGGGGAACCGTCGGCTGGAGAGAAGCGAGCTCGCTTTTCCGGCGGTGCCCGTTTTGCCATTTTTGACTTAATTTCAGAGAGGATTTCTCAAAGTGAGTGGTGTGATGCGGCTGCCGTGGCGCGTGTTGTTGGGGGCGCTGGCGGCCGTCCTGCTGATCGCGGGCTGTTCTGCGCAACCGCAGACGCAGTCCGAGCCCGCTCCGCCGGTCGCCGCGGTCCACTTCGAACCGGGCGCCGGTGCGGGGGAGGTCAGTCCGACCGCTCCGATCAAGGCCGCCGTTGACCAGGGCCGCTTCGAGTCGGTCCAGCTGGCCAACGCCGACGGCAAGGCGGTCGCGGGGCAGCTGTCCGCCGACGGCAAGAGCTGGCAGGCGACCGAGGCGCTCGGCTACGGCAAGGAGTACACCTGGTCGGGCCAGGTGATCGGCGCGGACGGCAAGAAGGCGCCGGTGCAGGGCTCCTTCCGGACCGTGCAGCCGAAGAAGACGGTGCGGGCCACCGTCAACCCGACCGATGACGCCCAGGTCGGCGTCGCGATGCCGATCAGCGTCAAGTTCGACGAGCCGGTCAAGGACAAGGCCGCGGCCGAGCGCGCGCTGAGCGTGCAGACGTCCACGCCCGTGGAGGGTTCCTGGGCGTGGCTGTCGGACAAGCAGGTCGACTACCGGCCCAAGGAGTACTGGCCGGCCCACACGCACGTCACCGTCAAGGCCGACCTCTACGGCGTCGCCTACGGTGACGGCGCCTACGGCCTGGCCGACCTGACCAGCGAGTTCGACATCGGCCGCGCGCAGATCGTCAAGGCCGCCGTGGGCACGCACCAGATGGTCGTGATCCGCGACGGGCAGCAGGTCGCCAGCTACCCGGCCAGCTACGGCGAGGAGTACGACCCGGGGCGCAACACCCCGAACGGCACCTACATCGTGATGCAGAAGAACCCGGTCGAGATCATGGACAACCCGCGCTACGGCTACCGTGACGTGCGCAAGACGTTCGCGGCCCGCTTCTCCAACCACGGCGAGTTCATCCACGAGAACCAGGAGAACGCCGCCGCGCTGGGCAAGGTCAACAACTCGCACGGCTGCATCAACCTCAGCGCGGCCGACGCCAAGGCCTACTACGACAGCGCGCTGCTGGGCGATCCGGTCGAGGTCACGGGTTCGGCCAGTTCGATGGAACCCCGCTACGACGTCTACGACTGGATCCTGTCCTGGGACCAGTGGAAGGCGAAGTCGGCGTTGTGACGGAAGCCACCGAGGGGCGGCCGAGCAGCGGGCTCGGCCGCCCCTTGGCGGTAGCGTCCACGGTTGGCTCCGGGGTTTCAGGACGGCGACGGGAATGTTTCCGCGGCGTGCGGTGTCGGGGTTGAGCAGGCTCGAAAAACTCGGGCCTACCGGCTTGCGATGGGCAGCAGATGACTTCCAGGACATTACGGATGCGGCCGCGCCGCGCCGCCGTCTTCTCGTTGCACACCTCCCCGCTGGAGCAGCCCGGCACCGGTGACGCCGGCGGGATGAACGTCTACATCGCGCAGACCTCCCGGCGGCTCGCCGAGCTCGGCACCGAAGTGGAGATCTTCACCCGCGCCACCTCCTCCGACATCCCGCCGATCGCGGAACTGGCCCCCGGCGTGCTGGTCCGCAACGTGGTGGCCGGCCCGTTCGAGGGCCTGGACAAGAACGATCTCCCCTCGCAGCTGTGCGCGTTCGCCGCTGGCGCGCTGCGGGTGGAGGCCCGGCACGAGCCGGGGCACTACGACCTCGTGCACTCGCACTACTGGCTGTCCGGCCAGGCGGGCTGGCTGGCGCGGGAGCGCTGGGGCGTGCCGCTGGTGCACACCGCGCACACGCTGGCCAAGGTCAAGAACGCCAACCTCGCCGAGGGCGACTCGCCGGAACCGCGGGTGCGGGTGCTGGGCGAGGAGCAGATCGTCGACCAGGCGGACATGCTGGTGGCCAACACCGAGTTCGAGGCCACCGATCTCATCGACCGCTACGACGCCGAGCCGGACGCGGTGGCGACCATCCCGCCGGGCGTCGACCTGGAGGTCTTCACCCCGGGTGACGGCGTCGCCGCCCGCGAGGAGCTGGGCGTTGCCGCAGACGCGCTGGTGCTGGCGTTCGTCGGCCGCATCCAGCCGCTGAAGGCCCCGGACGTGCTGCTGCGCGCCGCGGCCGAACTGCTGCAACGCCACCCCGAACTGCGCGAGCGGCTGGTCGTGCTGGTCGTCGGCGGGCCGTCGGGCAGCGGTCTGGAGCGGCCTCGCGCCCTGCAGCAGCTGGCGGTGGACCTGGGCATCGACGACGTGGTCCGGTTCTTGCCGCCGCGCGGCGGAAAGCGGCTGGCGCAGGTCTACCGGGCGGCCGACGTGGTGGCCGTGCCCAGCCACAACGAGTCGTTCGGCCTGGTCGCGCTGGAGGCGCAGGCCTGCGGCACACCGGTGGTGGCCGCGGCGGTCGGCGGTCTGCCGGTCGCGGTCCGGGACGGGGTGTCCGGTGTGCTGGTCGACGGCCACCGCACCGAGCAGTGGGCCGAAGCGCTGAGCTCGGTGGCGCTGGACCGGGGGCTGCGGCACCGCTTGGCGGGCAACGCGCGCGAGCACGCGACCACGTTCTCCTGGACGCGCACCACCGAGTCGCTGCTCGACGCCTACGAACAGGCCAAACTGGCGTTCAACCGCAGTCTGCGCACGGAGGAGGTGACGGCGTGAGCCCGGAGCAGGTCATCACGTCCACGCTGGAAGCCAACGAGCTCACCTACCAGGACAAGGGCGGCGGCCGCTTCTTCGTCACGCTGCCGGGCACCAAGAAGCTGCAGACCAACTGCTGGTTGATCGTCGCCGAGCACGCCCTGCTGGTCGAGGCCTTCGTCTGCAGGCAGCCGGACGAGAACCACGAGAACGTCTACCGGTTCCTGCTGCGCCGCAACGCCAAGCTTTACGGCGTCCACTACACGATCGACAAGACCGGCGACATCTACCTGGTCGGCAGGACCAACCGCCAAGCGGTGACCCCGGAGGAACTGGACAAAATCCTCGGCCAAGTCCTCGAAGCGGCGGACGGGGACTTCAACACCCTCCTGGAACTCGGCTTCGCCACAGCCATCAGAAGGGAATGGGCCTGGCGAGAATCCAGAGGAGAATCCCTCGCCAACCTCCAACCCTTCAAACAACTGGTGGACCAGGACGATTAACGGCAAACCAGACAATCGTCAGGCAAGCGACGAAGTCGCTTTCTCCTTGCCACTCTCGCGCCTGGCACCGCCGCGGGTTCTAAGGGCCTTCGTGGCTAGTACGCCGCGACGCCGCGTATTTCGAATGCTCAAGGAGCGGCGCACGGAGTCCGCGGAGGCGCTCAGGTTCCGCCACCGGCACCGCTGAGCAAGGTGACCCAAGACAAAGAAGAAGGGACCGGGAGGGGCGGCTCGGGAGAGAGGGGGAGTCACGAGCTCGAGCCGCCCCACCACGGTGGTCCCGCCTGACGGGCTTGGAGGGCGGGGGGCACCCTGAGCCCGGCGGGGCGCGGCTCGTTGGGGGAGCTGAACCGCGCTCACGCCCTCGCGAGATCGGGGAGTGCGTGGGAGCCGATCAAGGAGAGCGTTGTCAACTTCGCAGAGTTGTGTAGCCGCCACAAGGCCGCCGCATTACTCCATTCGTGTGATGTTCAGCCAGAAAAGTAGAGCACGTGGGCCTGAGAGGGCCATAGCTTCCACGGAAAGTGACGACCGACACTATCGTGTCACGGACGTGCGGTGATCACGTAACTCTCAGGTCAACCTCACAACCTCGATGCCCTGCTCATCGCTGCGGATAGCCTGGGGTCATGACTTCGACTTTGGTGCTGCTGCGGCACGGTGAGAGCACGTGGAACGCCGAGAACCTGTTCACCGGGTGGGTGGACGTCCCGCTGTCGGACAAGGGCCAGGCCGAGGCCAAGCGCGGCGGAGAGCTGCTGCGCGAGGCGGGCGTGCTGCCGGACGTCCTGCACACCTCGCTGCTGCGGCGCGCGATCTCGACCGCGAACATCGCCCTCGACGGCGCCGACCGCCACTGGATCCCGGTCAAGCGCGACTGGCGGCTCAACGAGCGCCACTACGGCGCTCTGCAGGGCAAGAACAAGAAGCAGACGCTGGAGGCCTACGGCGAGGAGCAGTTCATGCTCTGGCGCCGCTCCTACGACACCCCGCCGCCGGAGATCGCGCTCGGCAGCGAGTTCAGCCAGGACGCCGACCCGCGCTACGCCGACCTCGGTTCCGACACGCCGCGCACCGAGTGCCTCAAGGACGTGGTGGCCCGGCTGCTGCCGTACTGGGAGTCGGCGATCGTGCCGGACCTGAAGGCGGGCAAGACCGTGCTGGTGGCCGCACACGGCAACTCGCTGCGCGCGCTGGTCAAGCACCTGGACGGGATCTCCGACGAGAACATCGCCGGGCTCAACATCCCCACCGGCATCCCGCTGCGCTACGACCTCGACGAGAACTTCAAGCCCACCAACCCGGGCGGCACCTACCTCGACCCGGAGGCCGCCAAGGCGGCCGCCGCGGCCGTGGCCAACCAGGGCCGCTGAGCCGGACGTGGAGGGTGCCTCGGCATCCGAGGTGCCCTCCACACGTCACTCACGTGGGTGAAGAGTGGCGAGAAGTCGCCCACTCGGGGAACGGAGCGCTACCGAGGTTGGGGCGAGAGCTGAACCGCCTCCGATCAGGGGGTGAACCACAGGTGAAGAAGCCCCCGATTCGTGTCACGGGCGTCACGGAACGCCCTTGTGGACTGGCCTTTCCCCACCCGCGCTTGCTTACGATGCAGATGTGACCGCTTTGGGCTACACCGCCCTGATCATCGCCGCGCTCCTGCTGGGCGCGGCCGGCGGATTCTTGGTAGCCCGGGGATCCCGGCCCTACCGCAAATCCCAGCCTCAGGGCCCGACCGTCGCCGAACTCCTGCAGCGGCTGGTGCACACCAGCACCAACGGCGTGGTGGTGCTCAACCGCTTCGGCGACGTGGTGCTGCACAACCCGCGCGCCGTCGAGCTGGGCGTGATCCACGACTACCGGGCCGACCCCCGGGCGCAGAAGGCCGCCGAGCAGGCCGTCAAGACCGGCGAGACGGTGACCGTCGACCTCTGCCCGCTGGACGGTCGCGCGTCGCTGGCGGGCCGCGGCCCGGCCGCCGTGCTCGGCGACGTCCGGCCGCTCGGTGACGGCTTCGCCGTCGTCGACGCCGCCGACCAGTCCGACTCGGTGCGGCTGGAGGCGACCCGGCGCGACTTCGTGGCCAACGTCAGCCACGAGCTCAAGACCCCGGTCGGCGCCCTGGCGCTGCTGGCCGAGGCGCTGCTGGACACCGCCGAGGACCCGGAAGAGGTGCGGCGGTTCTCCACCAAGATCCTGCACGAGTCGACCCGCCTGGGGACGCTCGTCTCGGAGCTGATCGCGCTGTCCCGCCTGCAGGGCGCGGAGCGGCTGCCGGAGCTCACCACGATCGAGGTCGACGAGGTGGTCGAGGAGGCGCTGGGGCGTTCCCGGCTGGCCGCCGAGTCCGCGGGGATAGAGATCGCCGTGGACGGCCCGTCCGGATACCTGCTGGAAGGCGACCGGGCGCTGTTGGTCACCGCGCTGACCAACCTGATCACCAACGCGGTCAACTACTCCTCCCACGGGAGCCCGGTGTCGATCTCGCGCCGGCTGTCGGAGGACTTCGTCGAGATCGCGGTCACGGACCGCGGCATCGGAATCGAACCCGAGCACCACGAAAGGGTGTTCGAGCGGTTCTTCCGGGTGGATCCCGCGCGGTCGCGGGCCACCGGCGGTACCGGTCTGGGGCTGGCCATCGTCAAGCACGTCGCGGCCAACCACGGCGGAGAGGTGAAGCTGTGGAGCAGGCCGGGGACCGGTTCCACCTTCACCATCCGGGTGCCCAGGCACGGCGCGGGCGAGACCGGCGAGGACGAGGCGACCACTGAACCCGATCGGGCGGCACCTGCCGCGCGGTCCACCACCGAAAGTGCGGACGGCGTGACGACCGTCGAAACGGGAGGAATCCGGTGACCAGAGTGTTGATCGTGGAGGACGAGGAGTCCTTCGCCGACCCCATGGCCTTCCTGCTGCGCAAGGAGGGTTTCACGGCCGCCGTCGCGACCAACGGCACCGACGCCCTGGACGAGTTCGACCGCAACGGCGCGGACATCGTGCTGCTGGACCTGATGCTGCCCGGCATGAGCGGCACCGACGTGTGCAAGCAGCTGCGGCAGCGCTCCGCCGTGCCGGTGATCATGGTGACCGCGCGGGACAGCGAGATCGACAAGGTCGTGGGCCTGGAACTGGGCGCCGACGACTACGTCACCAAGCCCTACTCGGCCCGCGAGCTGATCGCGCGGGTGCGCGCGGTGCTGCGCCGCCGCGGCGAGGCCGAGGAGCTGCAGCCGCAGGTCCTGGCGGCCGGACCGGTGCGGATGGACGTCGAGCGGCACGTGGTCACCGTCGACGGCGAGGACGTGAACCTGCCGCTCAAGGAGTTCGACCTGCTCGAGTACCTGCTGCGCAACGTCGGCCGGGTGCTCACCCGCGGTCAGCTCATCGACCGGGTGTGGGGAGCGGACTACGTCGGCGACACCAAGACCCTCGACGTGCACGTCAAGCGGCTTCGCTCGAAGGTCGAACCCGACCCGGCGGACCCGCGCTACCTGATCACCGTGCGTGGTCTTGGTTACAAGTTCGAGGCCTGAGCGGCCGGGGTGTGACCGGTCGCATCCCGAGCAGGCTGCTGACCTGGTAGCGGGCGTGGCGGGAGTGTTCCGGGACGCAGTTTCCCGCCCACCTGCCGCCCGGTCGCGTGCGCAGCCGGTAATTTGTCGGTCATGCGCCTAGGGGTCCTCGACGTCGGATCCAACACCGTCCACCTGCTCGTGGTGGACGCGCACCGAGGTGCGCATCCGACCCCGATGACATCGGAGAAGACCGTGCTGCGCCTGGCCGAGCGGATCGGCGCGCACCACGGGCGGCTCTCCGAGGACGACGCCGACGAGCTGATCGGGACGATCGCCGAAGCTCAGGAAGCGGCCGTGGCGGCCGGTTGCGACGAGCTGATGGCCTTCGCCACCTCGGCCATCCGCGACGCCGACAACGCCGCGGCGGTGCTGGACCGGCTGCGCGACGAGACCGGCGTCGAGCTGGAGGTGCTGCCGGGCGAGGACGAGGCCCGCTACACCTTCCTCGCGGCTCGCCGCTGGTACGGCTGGTCGGCGGGCAACCTGCTGCTGCTCGACATCGGCGGCGGTTCGCTGGAGATGGCGCTGGGCATCGACGAGCAGCCCGACCTGGCGGTGTCGCTGCCGCTGGGCGCCGGCCGGATGAGCCGCACGATGCTGCACGACCCGCCGAAGCAGGACGAGATCAAGAAGGCGCGGGACTGGCTGGAGGGCCAGCTGGCGCCCACCGCCAAGAAGTTCCGCAAGCTCGCCCGGCCCGATCGCGTGGTGGCCACCTCGAAGACGTTCCGCTCGCTGGCCAGGCTGACCGGCGCCGCGCCGTCCTCAGCGGGGCAGCGCGTGCCGCGCAGGCTGACCGACACGGGGCTGCGGCAGCTGCTGTCGTTCATCACCCGCATGTCGGCGAACGATCTTGCTTCACTCGACGGTGTGAGTTCTGCCCGGTCGCACCAGCTCGTCGGCGGCGCGCTGGTCGCCGAGGCCGCGATGAAAGCCCTGGGAGTCACCGAACTCGACATCTGCCCGTGGGCGCTGCGCGAGGGAGTCATCCTCAGGCGGCTGGACCACACCAACGGAGATAGTCACACTGCGTTCAAGAGCGGCGTTCCGGTGCGTGCGGGGGGCACGGACGGGCTCGTGCCGGCGCAGGAGAATGCGTCCGGCCCGACACGGAATGAAACCGAGGCACCGGTGGACGGAACTGGACTGCAACCGCGGCACGGGGCACGGTGGGAGCGATGAGTCGGGACAGCGGGGCCGATCAGCCCACCCAGCGCACCGTTGCAGAGCTGCTCGCCGAGTACGGCGGCAGCTCCGAGAAGGGCTCCCGGCGCCGCCGCAGGAAGGCCGAGGACCCGACCGAGACGGCACCTCAGGAGATCATCAACCGGGTGCTGTCGGACAGCGGCAAGATGCGCCCGGTCAAGCCGGACGAGGAACCGCCGGCGAGCCGCAGGCAGGGCGGCGGTCCGCCCGCCCAGCAGCCCGCGGCTCAGCAGCCCGCGAACCAGCAGCCTGCCAACCAGCAGCCCGCGGCGCCGCCGGCCGCGCAGCCGCCGGTCCAGCCACCGGCCGCGCAGCAGCCGCCGCAGGCGCCGACGCCTCCTCCGACGCCGCCGCAGGCGCCCGCGCGTCCGACTCCCGAACCGCCGACCGAGTCGGGCCCGCCGCCCGGCAGCGCCGGTTACTGGGCGCAGCGCTTCAGCGGCGCGGGCAGCGCCCCGTCCGGCCCGCCGGCGTCCGCGCAAACCCCCTCGGCACCCAGCAGCGACGCCGAGGCGACGATCCGGCAGCCCGCCTTGCCGCAGCCGCCCGCGCGTCCGGCGGGGCCGCCGATGGCGCCCGCAGGTCCGCCGCAGCTGCCGGAGAACTTCACCGAGCAGCTGCCGCGCATCGACGGCGGCGTCGAGCAGGCCTACCCGGCGCAGGCCGAGCCGGACGCCGACCCGTACGACTTCGACGACCCCGAGCCGAGCTTCGCCGAGGGCGGCTACGAGCAGCCCTACGACGAGCCGTACGACCAGGACTACGACCGCTCGGCGCCCGCCGGGCTGGACGAGGACTACGACCCGGACGAGGGCGACCGACCGCCGTCAGCGGGCAAGGAGTGGGGCACGCTGGCCCTGCAGGGCGTCGCCGGTCTGATCGGCGGCGGTGCCGTGTGGATCGGCTTCCGCTGGTTGTGGATCAACGCGACGATCGCCGCCTTCGGCGCGGCGCTGGTGTTCACCGGCCTTTTGGTGCTCGTTGCGTGGAAGTTCTTCCGCACCAACGATCTGCAGACCATCCTGCTCTCGGTGCTGGTCGGCCTGTTCTGCACGGTGTCGCCAGCGGCGTTGCTGCTGATCAATCAATGAGAGGTTCCCGGTGTTGGCTCGGACAGGTGACTCGCGAGTCCGCAAGCCCCACCGCCGCGCAGCCCGCCCGGGGCCGTCGGTCATGCTTGGTTCGAGATGACGGGACAACCAGCGAGGTCTGAGCGCCAGGACGCCCCCGGCCGGATACCGGTGGGGCTGTCCAGCGCCTCGGTGTGGCCGCAACCCGCCCGCGCCGCCTTCGAGATGTCGTCCGACCTCGGCTTCGACGGGGTCGAGGTGATGGTCTGGGCGGACGCGGTCAGCCAGGACGTCAAAGCCCTGAGCCGCTTGTCCGAGCAGCACGGGGTGCCGGTGCTGGCGGTGCACGCGCCCTGCCTGCTGATCACCCAGCGCGTCTGGTCGCCGGAACCCGAGGAGCGGCTGCGCAAGGCCGTGGTGGTGGCCAGCGAGCTGGGCGCGTCGACGGTGGTGGTGCACCCGCCGTTCCGCTGGCAGCGCCGCTACGCCGAGGCCTTCCCGGAACTGGTCGAGGAGCTGGAGGAGACCAGCGGCATCAAGATCGCGGTGGAGAACATGTTCCCGCTGCGCCCGCCGACCTCGCTGAACCGGCTGCGCGCCGGCCGGACGACCGGGAGCAGGACCAACAGCGGGCTCTCCGCGTTCAAGCCGTCCCCGGACCCCACCGACGTGGGCTTCCGCAACTACACGCTGGACCTCTCGCACGCCGCCGCCGCGCACGTCGACGCGATCGAACTGCTCAAGCGGATGAAGGACGGCCTGGCGCACGTGCACCTCGCCGACGGCACCGGCGCGTCCCGCGACGAGCACCTGCTGCCGGGGCAGGGGAACCAGCCGTGCGCGGAGGTCTGCGAGGCCCTCGCGGCCGACGGCTACGACGGCTCGGTCGTGCTCGAGGTCAACACGCGCAAGGCCAAGAATCCCCAGCAACGAGCGGAAATCCTCGCCGAAGCGCTGCTCTTCGCCCGCCTGCACCTGGAACCACTCGGAGCTTAGGGGGTTTCTGAACCTGCTCTTAGGACCGCTAACCGACGCCTGATGATCAACTTCGTGGGCGGTCATTAGAATCCTCGACCATGAACTCGTTGCGCTCAGTGGGCTTTCGACCGGTGGATCCCACGTGACCGAGGTCCAGGATCCGTTCTCCGCGGCCACTTCGGTGCGCTCGCTCGGCGACGGCAGTTACGTCGCGAACCTCCACCCGGACTGGGCCGTCGGGGACAACCCGCACGGCGGTTACCTGCTGGCGCTGCTCACCAGAGCCGTCTGCGACGGCACCGGGCTGGAGCCGCTGTCGATCAGCGCTCAGTACTTGCGGCCGCCGCGCGTGGGGCCGGTGATGATCCGGCTGCAGGCGCTCAAGACCGGCAAGACCATCACGGTCGTGCGCGCCATGCTCGAACAGCGCGGCGAGGTGTGCGTCGACGCGACGGTGACCGCGGGCCGGATGCCCGCGGCCGAGCCGGAGTGGGCGGATCTGCCGTCGATGCCGGTGAACCCGCCGTCGGACGCCGTCGACCTCAGCCAGTCGACGAGGTTCTTCCACCTCGCCGGGGTCTGCGACATGCGGCTCGATCCGAACACCGCCGAGTTCCTCAACGGCGGCACCGGCGAGCCCCGCTACCGGATGTGGGTCAAGCCCCGCGACGGCCAGCCGGACCTGCTGTTCGGCCTGGTGGCGGGCGACCTGACCGTTCCGGTGACGCTGAACCTGGGCCGTTTCGGCTGGGCCCCGACGGTCCAGCTGACCGCCTACCTGCGCGCGCACCCGGCCAACGGCTGGTTGCGCATGCTGGTCGACTGCCGCGCCGTGCACGGCCAGTGGTTCGACGAGGACGTCCAGGTCGTCGACTCGGTGGGTCGCCTCATCTGCCAGGCCCGCCAGCTCGCGCTCTCCCCCTCCTGACCGGCGCGCACCCGCCGGGCTTCGCGATTTCGGTGGAAGTCGGGACCCGGATCTCAGTGGAAATCGGGTTCCGGGTTTCCATTGAAATCGGGTCCCTCCCGGGGTGTGCGGGTCAGGTCAGGTGGATGACGTCGAGGGCGCCTTCGGAGTGCTGCTGGCGGAGTCGTTTCTTGTCGAACTTGCCGACGCTGGTCTTCGGCGCTTCGGTGATGAACGTCCAGTACTCCGGCAGCTGCCAGTTGGCGACCGAGCCGGCCAGGAACTCGCGGAGCTCGGCGGGGTCGGCGGTCTGGCCCTCGCGCAGCACCACCGCCACCAGCGGGCGCTCCGACCACTTCTCGTCGGGGACGCCGATGACCATCGCCTCGGCCACCGCCGGGTGGGCCATGACCTGGTTCTCCAGCTCCACCGACGAGATCCACTCGCCGCCGGACTTGATCACGTCCTTGGCCCGGTCGGTGAGGTGCAGGAAACCGTCGGGCGTCAGGTAGCCGACGTCGCCGGTGCGCAACCAGCCGTCGTGGAACTTCTCCGGATCGTCGTCGCCGTAGTAGGCCTTGGCCACCCACGGGCCGCGAACCTCCAGCTCACCGACGCTCTGGCCGTCCCACTGCCGCACCTGGCCGTCGTCGCCGACCAGGCGTGCCTCCACCGAGGCCGGCAGCCGTCCCTGGCTGACCTTGTAGTCCCAGCGCTGCTCGCCGGTGACCCCGGCGGGCGGCCGGGCGAGGCTGCCCAGCGGGGAGGTCTCGGTCATGCCCCACGCGTGCACGACGGTGATGCCGTACTTCTCCTCGAAGGTCCGCATCATCGCCGGTGGGCACGCCGAGCCGCCCACCACGACCTCCTCCAGCGAGGAGATGTCGCGGGGCTGCTTCTCCAGCTCGGCGAGCACGCCCTGCCAGATCGTCGGCACCGCCGCGGCCATCGTCGGGCGCTCGGCGGCGATCATCTCCACCAGCGGTTCGGGCTGCAGGAACCGGTCCGGCATGATCATCGAGGCGCCGACCATGAGCGCCGCGTAGGGCAGTCCCCACGACATCGCGTGGAACATCGGCACCACGGCCAGGCCCCGGTCGCCCTGCCGCAGGCCCATCCCGTCGGTCATGCAGACCTGCATGGAGTGCAGGTAGATCGAGCGGTGCGAGTAGACGACGCCCTTCGGGTTCGCGGTGGTCCCGGACGTGTAGCACATGGCGGCGGCGGAGCGCTCGTCCAACTCCGGCCAGTCGAACTCATCGGGCTGCCCGGCCAGCAGGTCCGCGTAGCCGTGCACCTCGACCCCGGGCGGGGCCTCCAGCGCGGACGCGTCGGCGCCGACGACCACCGCGTGCCGGACGGTCTTCATCTCCGGCAGCAGCTTGGCGAACAGCGGCAGCAGCGTGTGGTCGACGAGCACCACGTGGTCCTCGGCGTGGTTGGCGACGTAGACCAGCTGCTCGGGGAACAGGCGGATGTTGAGGGTGTGCAGCACCGCGCCCATCGACGGCACTGCGAGGTAGGCGGCCAGGTGCTCGGCGTTGTTCCACATGAACGTGCCGACGCGCTGGTCGGAGGTGACTCCGAGCCCGCGCAGCGCGTGCGCCAGGCGCGCGGCCTCCCGGCCCACTTCCGCGTAGCTGCTGCGCCGGGGTTCGGCTCCGGTCCAGGTCACGACCTCGGCGGAGGCTCCGTGCGGGCCGAGGCCCTGCCGCAAGATCCGGGCGATCGAGAGGGGGCCATCGTTCATCGTGCTCAACATGGTCGAAGCTCCTTCGCTTCTCGTCCGTGGGGAGATCGCTCGGCGGTGGCGGGGTGGAAAGACCTTCGAGTTGTGGTGCAAGACACATTAACGTCCAGGTCGGGACAACGGGAGGGGTCGACACGCAGCGTGGTCTGGCACCCTGAGGCGCATGACGACCATCGCCGTGCTCGGAGCCGGGAAGATCGGAGAAGCCCTGCTCTCGGGCCTGATCAAGGCCGGGCGAGCCCCGTCCGACCTGCTGTTCACCGAGCGCTTCCCGACCCGGGCCGAGGAGCTGACCAAGACCTACGGCATCTCGCACGTGGACGTGCCCACGGCGGTGGAGCGCGCGGACGTCGTCGTGGTCGCGGTCAAGCCGCAGGACATCGAGCCGCTGCTGGACGAGATGGCGCCGAAGATCCCCGGTGGCAAGCTGGTCGTCTCGCTGTGCGCGGGCCTGCCGACGAAGCTGTTCGAGCGCCGGCTGCCGGAGGGCACGGCGGTCGTGCGGGTCATGCCGAACACCCCGATGCTGGTCGGCGAGGCGATGGCCGCCATCTCGGGCGGTGCGCACGCCGAGGACCACCACCTGGACGTGGTCGAGGAGCTGCTGGGCAGCGTCGGCAAGGTCGCCCGGGTCCCGGAGACCCAGCAGGACGCGGTCACGGCCCTGTCCGGTTCCGGTCCCGCGTACTTCTTCTACCTGGTCGAGGCCATGATCGACGCCGGGATCCTGCTGGGCATCCCGCGCGCCACGGCGGCCGACCTGATCGTCCAGTCCGCGGTCGGCGCTGCCGCCATGCTCCGCGAGGGCGGCGGCCATCCGGTCATGCTCCGCGAAGCGGTCACCTCCCCGGCGGGCACCACCATCGCCGGCATCCGCGAGCTGGAGAAGCACGGAGTCCGAGCAGCCCTCATCGACGCCATCGAAGCGGCCCGAGACCGCTCGATCGAACTCGGCAAAGCCCACGAAGAAGACGACGAGGGCTGAACCCGCTCCCCGTCAGGCAACCGGCGAAGCCAGTTCTTCTTCACACCCCACCTGAGCAACTGGCACCGCCGCTCAGGTTCCGCCACCCGCACCGCTGAGCAGGGTGACCACGAGCAGCAACGAGCAAAAAGTCAACTCAACAATTGCTCTGTGTCCCGTTAGTCTCGGTGTAGCACGTGCGTGAGGTTTCCGGCGGACGGGGAAGCCGCCGGGGGCGACACGTGTGGAGGGCACGGTGAAGCATGTCTGCGAACTCCGAACCCAGCCAGCAGGCGCCGCCGAGCATGGGCCAGGTGCGGTTCCTCACCGTCGCCGAGGTGGCCAAGCTGATGCGGGTGTCCAAGATGACGGTCTACCGGCTGGTGCACGCCGGTGAACTGCCCGCTGCCCGGGTGGGCCGTTCGTTCCGGGTCGCCGAGAAGGACGTGCACGCCTATCTGGAGCACGCCTACTACAACGCGGGTTGAGGCGCCCGCGTAGACCACCCCCAGGTGCGCCCGGGGGTGGTCGAAGCGCGCTTGCCGGACCACGGCGGCAGGCCCGAGACCTGGGCAGGTAAAGTTTTGGGTTGGTCGTGCCTGATGCGCTCCTGGCAGCTGCTCCGGCACGGAAGACGTTCGAACCGCCGTCAAGAGTGAAGGAGTCCGCATGGGCTCGGTCATCAAGAAGCGCCGCAAGCGTATGTCCAAGAAGAAGCACCGCAAGCTGCTTCGCAAGACGCGCGTCCAGCGTCGCAAGTTGGGCAAGTGATCTAGAGAACCGCCGTCGACCATCGGATGTCGACGGCGGTTTTTCTTGCTCGACCTCGCTTGGTAACGCCCGGTCAACCCGGTTGCCGGTGGGTGCGCCTGTAGCATCGATCTCGGGCGGCACTCCTTCGACTGCGCGGGGTGACTAATGGGGCCGAACGTCGTGCTGGTGACGGGTGTGAGCCGCTTCCTGGGCGGCCACCTGGCGGCGCGGCTGGCGGCCAACCCCGCGATCGACCGGGTGCTGGGAGTGGACACGGTCCAGCCCGGCCGGGACCTGCTGCGGCGGATGGGACGCACCGAGTTCGTGCGCGCCGACATCCGGAACCCGCTGATCAGCAAGGTCATCAACAACGCCGGGGTGGACACCGTGGTGCACGCGGCGATCAACACCCACACGGGTCCGGGCGGCCGCGCGACGCTCAAGGAGATGAACGTCATCGGCACCATGCAGCTGCTGGCCGCGTGCCAGCAGTCGCCTCGGGTGCGCAAGGTCGTGGTGCGCTCCACCTGCGCCGTCTACGGTTCGAGCTCGCGCGATCCCGCGGTGTTCACCGAGGACGTCGAACCCAAGGACCTGCCGTCGTCCGGCTACGCCAAGGACGCGGTGGAGATCGAGGGCTACGTGCGCGGCTTCGGCCGCCGCCGGCCCGACGTGGACATCACCACGCTGCGGTTCTCCAACCTGATCGGACCGCGCATCGACGCGATGCTGGCCCGCTACTTCATGCTGCCGGTGGTACCGACGGTCCTGGGCTTCGACGCGCGCTTCCAGCTGCTGCACTCGGAGGACGCGCTGGCGGTGCTGGAGCGCGCTACGCTCGGCGACAAGACCGGCGTCTACAACGTCGCCGGTGACGGGGTGCTGATGCTGTCGCAGGCGATCCGTCGCGCGGGGCGGGTGGCGCTGCCGCTGCCGAGCCCGTCGGTCCCGGCGGTGACGCAGCTGTTCCGCAGTGCCCGGCTGGTGGACTTCTCGCCGGAGCAGCTGCGCTTCCTCAACTTCGGGCGGGTGCTCGACACCACCCGGCTTCGTGAGACCTTCGGGTTCACCGCGCGCTGGACCACCCAGCAGGCCTTCGACGACTTCGTGCGCGGGCGCGGACTGCGGCCGGTCGTGGAGCCGGAGCACATCATGGCGCTGGAGCGGCGCGCTGGGGACCTGCTTTCGAGACTGCGGTGAGAGGCGGAGGCGCGATGGCCGATGCGCAGGTGATTCCGTTGCGACCGGAGGACGGCGACCGGGTTCCGCCCGTCCCGGAGGAGCCGGGGTGGGAGGAGGCCGTCATCGACGTGCTCGCCTTCGCCCGCCGGAGGCTGCTCGGCGACTACCAGGTCGACGAGTTCGGGTTCGACGAGGAACTGACCGACGAGGTCCTCCTGCGCTTGATCCGCCCGTTCTACGAGAAGTGGTTCCGGGTGGAGACCATCGGCGCGCACAACGTGCCCGACACGGGCGCGCTGGTGGTGGCCAACCACTCGGGCACGCTGCCGTGGGACGCGCTGATGACCACGGTCGCGCTGCACGACCACCACCCCGCGGAGCGGCACCTGCGGATGCTGGGCGCGGACCTGGTGTTCCGGATGCCGATGCTGGGGCCGTTGGCCCGCAAGGCCGGGCACACGCTGGCCTGCAACCCCGACGCCGAGCGGCTGCTGACCAACGGCGAGCTGGTGGGCGTGTGGCCGGAGGGCTTCAAGGGCATCGGCAAGCCGTTCAAGGACCGCTACAAGCTGCAGCGGTTCGGCCGGGGCGGCTTCGTCTCGGCGGCGCTGCGCACGGGTGCGCCGATCATCCCGTGCGCGATAGTGGGTGCCGAGGAGATCTACCCGAAGCTGGCGGACCTGAAGCCGATCGCCCGGCTGCTCGGGGTGCCCTACTTCCCGGTGACGCCGCTGTTCCCGCACTTCGGTCCGCTGGGCGCGGTTCCGCTGCCGTCGAAGTGGTACATCGAGTTCGGTGAGCCGATCGAGACCAGCGGGTACCCGGAGGGCGCGGCGGACGACCCGATGCTGGTGTTCAGCCTGTCCGACCAGGTCAGGGAGATCATCCAGCAGACGCTGTACCGGTTGCTGTCCCAGCGCACGAACGTGTTCCTCGGCTGAGATCCACCCGGTCTGATGATCCCGCGCCACCGGGCGTGCACGGGACGCCGCCGGAGGACCAGGATGTACCGGGCCGGCGCGACGGGCGGGGATGCCGCCGCGCCGGTCCATCGGCACCCCTACGACCGGAGGCGGTTCCCGTGGCGGCGAAGCTCAACCCGTACCTGCAGTTCAACGGCGACGCCCGGCAGGCGTTGGAGTTCTACCGCTCGGTGCTCGGCGGGGATCTGGCGCTGAACACCTACGGCCAGTTCGGCCAGGCGGACGGTCCGCTCGCGGACAAGATCATGCACGGCAACTTGACCACCCAGCTGGGTTTCACGCTGATGGCGGCCGACGCCCCACCGGACATGACCGCGCAGCCCGGCGGCAACTTCTCGATCAGCATCAGCGGTGAGTCAGGCGACGCCGACACCCTCCGCGGCTACTTCATCAAGCTCGCCGAGGGCGGTCAGGTCCACGTCCCGCTGGAGAAGCAGATGTGGGGCGACGAGTTCGGCATGTGCACCGACAGGTTCGGCATCAACTGGATGGTCGACATCACCGGGTGAGGGACCTCGCTCGGCGGTGGGTTCAGGAGCGGTCGCGGCGGCGGTAGGCGAGCCCTGCGGCGACCGCACCCGCTGCGGCGCCCGCTCCGAGCATGGAGTTGAGACCGATGCGGACGGCCTTGCGGCCGGTGCGGAAGTCGCGGACCTCCCAACCGCGGGCGCGGGCGATCTCGCGCAAGCGCTGGTCCGGGTTGACCGCGACGGCCGTGCCCACCACCGACAGCATCGGGATGTCGTTGGCCGAGTCCGAGTAGGCGGTGCACCGCCGCAGGTCCAGGCCTTCGCTGGCGGCGATCGCGCGCACCGCGTGCGCCTTGGCGCGGCCGTGCAGCATCTCGCCGACGAGCCGCCCGGTGTAGTGGCCGTTCTCGCTCTCGGAGACGGTGCCGAGCGCGCCGGTCAGGCCGAGCCGCCGGGCGATGATCGAGGCCAGTTCGACCGGGGTCGCGGTCACCAGCCAGACGCGCTGACCGGCGTCGAGGTGCATCTGCGCGAGCGCGCGGGTGCCCGCCCAGATCCGGTCGGCCATCAGCTCGTCGTAGATCTCCTCGCTGAGGTTCACCAGCTCCTCGACGCTGCGGCCGGCCACGAACGACAGCGCCAGCTCGCGGCTGGCCTGGATGTCCTGCGGGTTCTCCCGGCCGCCGATGCGGAACTTCAGCTGCTGCCAGGCGAACCCGGCGAGGTCACCGGCGTTGAAGAACTTGCGGGCGGCCAGTCCTCGCGCGAAGTGGAACAGCGAGGCGCCCATCATCATCGTGTTGTCGACGTCGAAGAACGCCGCCGCGGTCAGGTCCGGCGGTGTGGTGAGCGTGCCGTCCTGGATCGAAGCGGCCGCAACCGCCGCCTCGGCCGAGGCGCGACCCGCTACTTTCGCGCTGTCGATCTGCTCTGTGCTGGACGTGCGCATGCCGTTGTGGTCCGCGTCATCGGCCGAGCCCTGCCGTGTCGGCACCGCCGCGCCTCCCGGGGTTCCTCCGGAGTGGTATGTGCGAAGTCCGTGGTCCGAGCCGACCCGGTCATCCGGGTCGGCGTCCTCCTAGCTTAAGACCTCGCCCGCGCCACGATTGCGCACCTCCGCCGGGATCGGCAAGAACTACCGGAGATCATCCGGGAGGAGTTGCGCCAGTCGGCGGACCGCGCGGTGCTGCAGGGCCTTCACCGCGCCCTCGTTGCGCTGCATGGCGATGGCCGTTTCGGTCACCGACAGGTCTTGCAGGAACCGCAGCCGGATGCATTCCCGCTGGTCGGGGTTGAGCTGGCGGATGCACTGCAGCAGTTCGCTGTTGGTGGCGTCCAGCAGCACCTGGTGCTCGGGGCCGACGTGCGAGCCCTTGGCGGGCACGTGCTCGGTGACCTCGGAGGTGGGGATCTCCAGCCGGTTCCGGCTGGACTTGATGTGGTCGAGGATGAGGTTCTTGGCGATCGTGATGAACCAGGCCGCCACGTCGCGGCCCTGGTAGCTGATCGAGGCGATGCGCCGCAGCGCGCGCAGGAACGTCTCGCTGGTGATGTCCTCGGCCAGGCAGTGGTCGCTGACCCGGAACAGCACGTACCGGTAGACGGTCTGCGAGTACTCGTCGTAGAGCCTGCCGAAGGCGTCGTTGTCGCCTTGCTGGGCCGCGCTGACGTAGGCCCAGGTGTCGGGGGTGGTCCAGGTGTCCGGTATCGACACCTGCGGCGTTGAACTCACCTGCCGCGCTGCGACGTGGTGAGTGCGGCCTGCGGTGTCGGGGGCGGGGGGTGCGAGCGTCTTGGGGCTGCTCATCTCCGGCGACCTCCTGCCTTCGTTGGCTTCACCGGCCTCGGTGGTACGGGGACGCACCGGGCCGGCAACCATGTCGTCGTGCCCGTGACGGACACCTGATCCGGGCGCCGATCCGGGCCGACGGGTTGCGTCGGTACCGCTCGATCGGGCCTTCACTCGACTGGCCGACCTCCCACCGAAGTGGGCGTTGGAGCAGCAGCATACGTGTTGTTACTCAGAAGTAGGTAGTTCATTGCGGTGACGGTCTGGTCGCGTCCGTGGTCCTTGGGCGGAATGAGCCTGATCACGCAGGGTGATTTTGCACACGTGAGCTGGACGATCGAGGTGGTGAGCCCGGTCTCCGGCGCGTCTCCGGCTGAGTACGTTGGAACCGCCGAATTTTTCCGAACGAACCCGCGAGGAGGCGACGTGCACGAGGTGACCGTGATGTCCCGCGAGGGCTGCCACTCCTGCGTCGACGCGATCTCCGACGTGCGCCGGATCTGCGATGAGCTGGGAGTGGCCTGGTCGGTCAGCGATGTCGACGCCGACTCCGAGCTGCGCGCGGAGTACGGCGACCGGGTCCCGGTGATCTTGATCGATGGAGTCGAGCACGGTTTCTGGAAGGTCGAGGAGGAGCGGCTCCGCCAAGCGCTGCGGAACTGAGCCCGCTCGCGGCCGGGCGATGTGGCTCACGTGCCCTGTACCACCCGTTTTGGCACTTCAGGGGGGTATCCGCAATGATGGCGGGGAAGGTTTGCGCCTCCGGTGCGCTCGCCCCCGCCGACTTTGTGCATGCATTCACAAATGGCTACGGTGTAGGGGTCGTGCCGCCGGAACTCCCCGCCGGATTCTCCGGCGCGGATCAGCGGATCGGGTGGTTCCGTCTCACCGTTTCCCCGGTGTTCGTCCCACATCGATGCCGCCCGAGGGGCAGACCACCAGCAGGCGAGGGAGATCCAGCGTGACGGCCCAAGGAGCGGACGTGCCAGAAGGAGACGGGCAGGCCACTGCTCGGGTCGCTGCGTCCCCGGGGACCCCGGACGCCAACGGGGCTGATGTCAACGGTGCCGGGGCGATCGAGGTCCCGGCAGCCCGCGAGCGCGCCCGTTCCATCCCGGAAGCGGCCGTCGCCCGCCTCGCGGTCTACCTGCGCGCCCTGTCCTCGCTCGCGGAGCAGGACATCACCACGGTCTCCAGCGAGGAGCTCGCGACCGCGGCCGGCGTCAACTCCGCCAAGCTGCGCAAGGACCTCTCCTACATCGGCTCCTACGGCACCCGCGGTGTCGGCTACGAGGTCGAGGTGCTGATCGGGCAGATCGAGCGGACCCTCGGCCTGACCCGCAAGCACAGCGTCGCCGTGGTCGGGATCGGCAACCTCGGGCACGCGCTGGCCAACTACGGCGGGTTCCCGAGCCGCGGCTTCCCCGTCTCGGCGCTGTTCGACCTCGACGACGACCTGGTCGGCGTACCGGTCGGCGGCATCCCGGTGAGCCACATCGACGACATCGTCGAGGTGTGCTCCCAGCGCGAGGTCACCATCGGCGTCATCGCCACCCCGACCCAGGGGGCGCAGGAGGTCTGCGACCGCTTGGTCGCCGGTGGTGTCACGTGCATCCTGAACTTCGCCCCGATCGTGCTTCAGGTTCCCGAGCACGTCGAGGTGCGCAAGGTCGACCTGGCGGTAGAGATGCAGATCCTGTCCTTCCACGTGGCCCGCCGGCAGCAGGAATCGGCTGCCGCGGCCGAAGTCGACGGCGCCTCCGACGGTGGCCCGCCGGGCGGCGGCGCAGGGCTTCCGGGAGAGATCGATTCGGCGAACAGGATGGTGGAACGGCTGTGAACCTGCTCACCGTCGGGATTTCCCACCACAGCGCCCCGGTCCGGGTCCTGGAGCGGGTCGCCATCAGTGGTGGGGACATCAACAAGATCCTCGACGAGCTCGTCATGCGCGAGCACATCGCCGAGGCGTTCGTGATCTCCACCTGCAACCGGGTCGAGATCTACGCGCTGGCCGAGACCTTCCACGGCGGCCTGGACGACGTGACGGCCGTGCTGTCGCGCCACTCCGGCACCGAGGTCGGTGAGCTGGCCGACCACCTCTACGTCTACTACGCCGGTGCCGCCGTCGAGCACCTGTTCTCGGTCTCGGCCGGGCTGGACTCGATGGTCGTCGGCGAGGCCCAGATCCTCGGCCAGCTGCGCCAGGCCTACGGCACCGCCGACGAGCGCGGCACCGTCGGCAAGACGCTGCACGAGCTGGCCCAGCAGGCGCTGCGCGTCGGCAAGCGCGTGCACAGCGAGACCGGCATCGACAACGAGGGCGCCTCGGTCGTCTCCGAGGCCCTGGCCGACGCCGAGGCCGCGCTCGACGGGCTCGCCGGCAAGAGCGCGCTGCTGGTCGGCGCCGGGTCGATGGGCGGGCTGACCGCCGCGCAGCTCAAGCGCGCCGGGATCGGCCGCATCGTCATCGCCAACCGCACCGCCGCCAACGGCGAGCGGCTGGCCGAGTCGCTGCGCGGCGACGGCGTCGACGCCGGCACCGCGGACCTAGCGGGCCTGGCCGACGCGATCGCCGCCGCCGACCTGGTGGTGGCCTGCACCGGCGCGGTCGGCGCCGTGGTGACCGAGGAGGTCGTCTCCGCCGCCCTGACGGTCCGGGACGACCGGCCGCTGCTGTGCTGCGACCTCGGTCTGCCGCGCGACATCGCCGCCGAGGTCGGCGAGCTGCCCGGGGTCACCGTCGTCGACCTGGCGAGCCTGCAGCAGCGGCTGTCGGACAAGCAGGGCGGCAACGAGTCCGACCGGGCCGCCGAGATCGTCGCCGAGGAGGTGCGCGGCTACCTCGCCGCGCAGCGCTCGGCCGAGGTGACCCCCACGGTCACCGCGCTGCGCAAGCGCGCCGCCGAGGTCGTCGACAGCGAACTGCTGCGGCTGGACTCGCGGCTTCCCGACATCGACGAGTCGACGCGCGAGGAGCTGACCCGCACGGTTCGCCGCGTGGTGGACAAGCTGCTGCACTCGCCGACCGTCCGCGTCAAGCAACTCGCGTCGCAGCCGGGCGGCTCCGGCTACGCCGACGCCCTCCGCGAACTCTTCGAGCTCGACCCGCAGACCGCAGCGGTGATCGGCACCCCGCAGGCCGAGGAGAACCTCCCCGGCGGGGTCACGGTCGCCCAGGCGCTGCTGCGCGGCCGGGCGGAACAGGACGGTGAGGACCGTTGAACAAGACCCTCCGCATCGGCACCCGCGGCAGCGCGTTGGCGATGGCGCAGAGCACGTGGGTCGCCGAACAGCTGGAGGCGGCCGGTTACCCGACCCAGCTGGTGACCGTCACGACCCCCGGTGACAAGTCGATGGCCCCGATCGCCGAGATCGGCGTCGGCGTGTTCACCTCCGCGCTGCGCGAAGCGCTCGCGGCCGACGAGGTCGACGTCGCGATCCACTCCTACAAAGATCTGCCGACCGAACCGGACCCCCGGTTGTCGCTGGCCGCCGTCCCGGTCCGGGAGGACCCGAGGGACGCGCTGGTGGCACGGGACGGTCTGACGCTCGGCGAACTGCCCCCGGGGTCCGTTGTGGGCACCGGTTCGCCGCGCCGCGCCAGTCAGCTCCGGGCCGCAGGCCTGGGGCTGGAGGTGCGCGGCATCCGCGGCAATGTGGACACCCGAATGCGCAAGGTGACCGACGGCGAGCTGGACGCCGTCGTCCTCGCCCGCGCCGGGCTGGCCCGGGTGGGCCGGCTTTCGGTGATCACGGAAACGCTCGATCCACTGCAGATGCTGCCCGCGCCCGCCCAGGGCGCGCTCGCAGTGGAATGCCGCGTCGAAGACGTGGACACCGAGCACTTGCTGCAGTCCGTTTTGGACGATCAGGCCAGCCGCGCCGCGGTTGCCGCCGAACGCGCAGTGCTGGCCCGGCTCGAAGCCGGCTGCCACGCGCCGGTCGGTGCGCTGGCCGAGGTGGTGGAGGACCTCGACGACGACGGGCGCGTGGCGCTGCGCCTGTCCGTGCGTGGAGTGGTAGCGACCGACGACGATGTCCTGGTCCGCGCTTCCGCCACTGGTGAGACGACCGCCGCAGAGCAGCTGGGCCTGGAACTGGCCGACGAGCTGCTCGAAGCCCGGGCCGCACTGCTCAGCGGCCCCGGCAGTAGTTGATGGGGAGTGCCCTGATGACCCGAGCACGTAAGACCCCCGGACGGATTGCTTTCGTGGGCTCCGGTCCCGGTGACGCGGGACTGCTCACCGTTCGGGGCCGGGATGTGATCGCCCGCGCTTCGCTGCTTGTGACCGACCCGGACGTACCCGCCGACATCGTCGCGCTGGCCGCCGAGGGGGCGGAGGTCCGCCCCGCCGTCGGCGACCCGGCCGACGTCGCCAAGGACCTGGCCAACGAGGCCGACACCGGCCGCAACGTGGTCCGGCTGGTCGCCGGTGACCCGCTGACCGCCGACGCGGTGGTCCGCGAGACGCAGGAGGTCGCCAAGACCGAGGCCCCGTTCGACGTCATCCCCGGTGTTGCCAGCGGCAGCGCGGTTCCGGCCTACGCCGGCATCGCGCTGGGCGCCGTGCACACCGAGGTCGACGTCCGCGGTGACGCCGACTGGCCGGCGCTGGCCGGTGTGCCCGGCGCGCTGGTGCTGCACACCACCGGCAGCCACCTCGCCGAAGCCGCATCGCGGCTGGTCGAGCACGGCCGTCCGGCGACCACCCCGGTCGCGGTGACCGCGTCCGGCACCACGGTGCAGCAGCGCACCATCGACACCACGCTGGCCTCGCTGGCCGCCGACGCCGGCGAGCTGCAGGGCCACCTGGTGGTGACGATCGGCGAGGTCGTCTCCGACCGCAGCAAGCTGTCCTGGTGGGAGTCCCGCGCCCTGTACGGCTGGAAGATCCTGGTGCCGCGCACCAAGGAGCAGGCCGGTGTGATGAGCGAGCGGCTGTGGTCGCACGGTGCGGTCTCGCACGAGGTGCCGACCATCTCCGTCGAGCCGCCGCGCAGCCCCGCGCAGATGGAGCGCGCGGTCAAGGGCCTGGTCGACGGCCGCTACCAGTGGGTCGTGTTCACCTCGGCGAACGCGGTCCGCGCGGTGTGGGAGAAGTTCGCGGAGTTCGGCCTGGACGCCCGCGCGTTCTCCGGTGTGAAGATCGCCTGCGTCGGCGAGGCCACCGCGGAGAAGGTGCGCGCCTTCGGCATCATCCCCGAGCTGCTGCCGTCCGGTGACCAGTCCAGCGAGGGCCTGCTGCAGGAGTTCCCGCCGCACGACGACATCCTGGACCCGGTCGACCGGGTGCTGCTGCCGCGCGCCGACATCGCCACCGAGACGCTGTCGGCGGGTCTGCAGGAGCGCGGCTGGGAGGTCGACGACGTGACGGCCTACCGGACCGTCCGCGCCGCTCCGCCGCCGGCCGAGACCCGCGAGATGATCAAGACCGGCGGTTTCGACGCCGTCTGCTTCACCTCGTCCTCCACGGTCCGCAACCTGGTCGGCATCGCCGGCAAGCCGCACGCCCGCACCCTCGTCGCCTGCATCGGCCCGAACACGGCCGAGACGGCGAAGGAGTTCGGCCTGCGGGTCGACGTCCAGCCCGAGGCCCCTCGGATCGAGGAGCTGGTCGACGCCCTCGCGGCCCACGCGGCCCGCCTCCGCGCGGAAGGCGCCCTGCCGCCCCCGCGCAAGGCCAAGCGAGCCCGCCGCAGCTGACTCCGCGACGACCCGAAGGGCGCCTCCATCCCCAGGACGGAGGCGCCCTTCGCCGTTCCCACCCCCGTCCCGGGGGCGAATACTGCGGTTCTCGCCCCGGGCGGGCGGCGTGAGCGGGGCGGCGGTTGAGCGTTCGGTCACGGTGGGGTGAGGCCTGCGGATCGCGAGTTCCAGGGGTGGATACGCTCGGGGTGTCACCCCGCCGAGTCAGCTTGGGGAGCCGCAGTTATGTATCCGACGAGCCGTCCCCGTCGACTCCGCCGCAATCCAGCGGTGCGTCGTCTGGTTTCCGAGACCTCCGTGGAGCCGCGGCACCTGGTGCTGCCGATGTTCGTCCGCGAAGGCGCCGCCGAGCCGGTGCCGATCTCGTCGATGCCGGGCGTCGTCCAGCACACCCGCGATTCGCTGAAGAAGGCCGCGGTCGAGGCGGTCAGCGCCGGTGTCGGCGGGCTGATGCTCTTCGGCGTGCCCGAGCAGCACGACGCGGTGGGTTCGGGCGCGGTCGACCCCGACGGGATCCTCAACGTGGCGCTGCGCGACCTGCGCGCGGAGGTCGGCGACAGCACGGTGCTGATGGCGGACCTGTGCCTCGACGAGTTCACCGATCACGGCCACTGCGGAGTGCTGGACGAGGACGGCAACGTCGACAACGACCGCACGCTGCAGGTCTACGGCGAGATGGCCGTGGTGCAGGCGCAGTCCGGCGCTCACATGGTGGGCCCGAGCGGCATGATGGACGGCCAGGTCGGCGTCATCCGCGACTCGCTGGACGCCACCGGCTACGACGACGTGTCGATCATGGCCTACTCCGCGAAGTACGCCTCGGCCTTCTTCGGCCCGTTCCGCGAGGCCGTCGACTCGCAGCTCAAGGGCGATCGCAAGACCTACCAGCAGGACCCGGCCAACGGCCGCGAAGCCCTGCGCGAAGCGGACCTGGACCTGGCCGAGGGCGCCGACATGGTGATGGTCAAGCCCGCCATGTCCTACCTGGACGTGCTGCGCGACATCGCCGGCGTCGCCGACGTGCCGGTCGCCGCCTACCAGGTGTCCGGCGAGTACGCGATGATCGAGGCCGCCGTGGCCAACGGGTGGCTGGAGCGGCAGCGCACCGTCCTGGAAGCGCTGACCTCCATCCGCCGCGCGGGCGCCGACGTCGTGCTCACCTATTGGGCCACCGAAGCCGCGCAGTGGCTGCAGGACGCGCGCGCATGACCGACGTGGAGCAGCGAGTGGACGCCTTCGGCCGACCGGTTTCGCCGCCGGAGCCCGCGCAGCCGCCGAAGGCGCTGCAGATCGCGCGGTGGCTGTGGATCGCCTCCGTGCTGGTCGGCGTGGTGCAGGCGTTCGTCCAGCTGCTCGACCGGGAGCGGCTGATCAGCGAGCTGCGCCAGCTGCAACCGGAGATGACCCAGACCGACCTGGACGCCGCCGCCAACAGCGGCATCATGTTCACCTTCATGTTCAAGGCGTTGACGCTGATGGTGTACGTGCTGCTGAGCAGGCGGATGCTGGAGGCCCGCAACTGGGCGCGGATCACGCTGACGGTCTTCGGCGGCTTCGGCGTGTTCAACGCGGTGATCACGGTGCTGACGGTGTCGCTGATCGGCCCGGCGTTGATCAAGCAGCTCACCGGCATGACCGTGAGCGGTGTCGACGTGGTGTTCGCGGTGCTGGTCGCGGTCGTGGAGGTCGCGGCGATCGTGTTCATGTACCGGCCGGAGGCCAACCGGTTCATCCGCGAGAACCGCGGTGCCCGTCCGCGACCGCCGCGCACCGTGCTGTGACGTTCCGGTGGACACGTTCCGGAGGCGTTCTTAGTCTGATCTCGTGACGCCGCCTGACGCAGTCAACCCGTACGGAGCCGCCCCGCCGCCTCCTCCGGAGGGTCCGAGCGGACGGCAGCGGCCGCGCGCGGTCGACTACTCGTTCTGGGCCGGCGTCGCCAGCCCGATCATCGGGTTGGTGCTGTTCGCGGTGGCCTCCACGACGCTCACCGACGCCGAGCTGGAGATGGTCATCAGCCAGGCGGAGGCGGCAGGGCAGCAGCAGATCACCCTCGATCAGGCACGCGCGCTGTTCCAGGTGACGATCGCGATCGCGGCGGTGTTCTGCCTGGTCCTAGCCGGGCTGTGGATCATGTTCCTGGTGTTCATGCGCAACGGCCGCAACTGGGCCCGCATCGTGATCACGGTGGTCGGCGTCCTCTGGTTCCTCCTGACGATCCCCACGGTCGTGGGAGGCTCCACCGGCGGGATCGCCGCGGTCCTGCTCGCGGTCCTCCAACTCGCCGCCCTCGCCGCCACGATCATCTACGCCTACACAACCCCCGCCAACACCCACTTCCAGTCCCGCTGACCTTTCCCGCGGCACGTTCTTCACCGGATGTCCCATCGAGATCGGATGTGTGATTTCCACTGATGTCCGTGTCTTGACCGGAACTGGTGGACAGGGGTATCTGGGGGTTTCTAGGGTTCGTCCGTGAGTTATCCGCAGAATCCTTGGCAGCAGGGTGGTCACCCGCAGTCCGGGACTCCTTCCGGTGGTCTTCCGCAGCAGGTTTCTGGCGGATACCAGCCCTACGCGCAGAACCCGTTCAGCGCGCCGCCCGTGCCCGTGCACGAGATGGCGGTGCCGCAGCGGCCCGCCACCGTCGAGACCGCGTTCTGGATCGCCGTGGTCCTCCCGCTGCTGGTCACGGTGCTCAACGTGGTCAGCTACCTGATGCTGCAGGGCTGGGTGAACAACTCGATGAGCGGCGGCGCGGACGAGGAGCTGACGGCGGAGATGACCTCTGCGGTCCACGGCGTGATGATGGTCTTCTTCATCGTCCTGACGATCTTCTACCTGATCCTGACCGGCCTGTGGATCGCCTTCGGCTTCAAGCTGCGGGCGGGCCGCAACTGGGCGCGGGTCACCCTGACGATCTTCGCCGGGTTCTGGGCGATGTCGAGCATCGGCACCCTCGGCTCCGGTGGCATGGCGGCCGGGCTGGCCGAAGGCGAGGCGCTGCCCGGCTCCTACTACGCGCTGAGCTACGTGCAGGGCGGGCTCGGCGTGATCGGAACCGTCGCCTTCGTCGTGCTGGTCTTCGTGCCGAAGTCCAACGCCTACTTCGACGCGTCGAGCCGCCGGTACTGATGGCACCGCCGAAACCGCTGCGCATCGCGGTCGTGCTGTGGTGGGTCCTCTCCCTGCTGCTCCTGCTGGAAACCGGGCTCACCTGGTTCGACCCGGCCGTCGAGGCGCGGTTGCAGCAGATCAACACCGTCGTCGGGGTCGCACTGGCGGCGATCTACTTGGGGCTGGGTGCGCTGGTGTTCCGCCGCAAGGCCTGGGCGCGGCTCGTGCTCTCGGTGCTGGCCGTCGTGCACCTGGTGCTGATGGTCGTTTCGGGTGCTGGTTCCTGGATCCCCCTCCTGCTGCTTGCGCTGGGCGTCGCCGGGACCGTATTGATGTGGGCGCAGCAGAGCTCCGACTGGCTGACGGGAGAGCGATGAGCGGCGACCCGGTCTTGTACTCCGAACGCGGCAGCAGCTGGTGGCCGGTGCTGTGGGGCCCGGCGTTCGCGGCGCTGGGGCTCGTCGCCGAGCAGCTGACGCTGGGTCCGGAGCACGTCGCGATGTGGATCCTCGTCGGCCTCGCGCTCGCCGTCGCCGCCACGATCTGGGTCTACGGCAGGCGCAGGCTGCTCGCGGTGAGCCTGACCCGGTCCGAACTCGTGCTCGGCAGGGAACGCCTGGCGACCGATCGGATCGTCGCGGTCAGCGAAGTGGGCGCGCCCGTCGGCGCCCGGGTGCTCGGCGGCAGCTGGACCACGCCGAAGGGCACCGGCGAGGTCCCGCTGCGACTGGACGACGACACCGTCGTGCTGGCCTGGGCGAAGGACTCGGAGAAGCTGTCGGTGGAACTGGCCAAGCTCGTCGAGAAGAAGTCGCAGTTGTAGGCAGCAAAGTGCCCCGGGCGGCGTGCCGAAGCAGAGGCGGACCCGGGGCCTACGCCGTCCAATCTAGCACGAGATCCACAGCAGCCGGAAGGAAAACCCGTTGACCAGGGACAACGTCGAACTCCCCGGTTGGGTTCGGGAGCTGCTGTCGGAAACCCGCTTCGACCGCTACCTCAAGCAGGCGGGTGGTGAGGTCGACGTCGCCGTCCGGCTCTACGACTGGAACGTGCAGGTCTCGGCCGCCTTCTACGGCCCGCTGCACTGGCTGGAGGTGTCCCTGCGCAACGCCCTGCACCACCGGCTGCGGGAGCGGTTCGGCCGCGAGGACTGGTGGAAGACCGCGCAGCTCGCCGACAACGCCAAGTTCAAGATCGGCCGGGCCCGGCGCAAGATCGAACGCCGCGCGGGCTCCACCCCGGACGACGTGGTCGCCGAGCTGACCTTCGGGTTCTGGGTGTCGCTGCTCAGCCGCACCCACGACCGGCAGATCTGGGTTCCCGCTACGCACCGGGCGTTCCCCCACTACTCCGGTCCGCGCAACGCGCTGCACGACGACTTCATGGGCATGCTCGACTTCCGCAACCGCGTCATGCACCACGAACCGATCTTCTACCTCGACCTGCCCGAGTACCACGAGCGCATCTACCGGCTGCTCGGCTACCTCTCGCAGGACGCGGCTCGACACGCCGAGCGCACCGACCGGATCAGCGCGGTCCTGGACGCTCGCGACGTGTGAGACGCTTTCCGCCGTGACGACTGCCGAACCGTGGCCCGCCGACGGGCCGAAGCTCGACGGCGACGCCGAACCGGAGCGCGCCGGTGGCCGGCTCAACCAGCCGTGGCGCGCGGCGGTGGCCGGGATCGAACTGGGCGCCTCGGTCGCGCTCGTGCTGCTCGCGTGGTGGGCGTGGAGCCGGGGCATGGTGACCATCTACCTGCCCGGGCCGCGCGGCGCCGTGGACGTGGTGACCCGCTCCATCGGCAGCTGGCTCACCGGCTCGGTCATCGAAGCGACCCTCGCCGGACTGCTGCTCATCGACGCCCTCCGCCAGGTGGTGCTGTCCATCCGAGCGGGACGCGACTAGGCCGGGGTGCGCCCGGCCACAGGCGCGGGAGTGTCAAACTGGGGGACGTGACAGCTTCTGCGAACTCCGCTTCGACCCGGCACGACGATCCGGCTCCGCAGTCGCGGCAGCTGTTCGAGCGTGCGCAGGCGGTGACGCCCGGCGGCGTCAACTCCCCGGTCCGCGCCTTCCAGTCCGTCGGCGGCACGCCTCGGTTCATGGTGCGCGGCGAGGGCGCCTACCTCTGGGACGCCGACGACAACCGCTACGTCGATCTCGTCTCCTCCTGGGGCCCGATGATCAACGGGCACGCCCACCCCGACGTCGTCGCCGCGGTGCGCGACACGGCCGTGCACGGCACGTCCTTCGGCACCCCCGGCGTCGGTGAGATCGACCTGGCGCAGGAGATCATCAACCGGGTCGAGCCCGTCGAGCAGGTCCGCCTGGTCAACTCCGGCACCGAGGCGACGATGAGCGCCGTCCGGCTCGCCCGCGCCTTCACCGGCAAGCAGAAGATCGTCAAGTTCGCCGGCTGCTACCACGGTCACGTCGACGCGCTGCTGGCCAGCGCCGGATCCGGGGTCGCCACGCTGGGCCTGCCGACCTCGCCGGGCGTCACCGGCGCGCAGGCCGCCGACACCGTCGTGCTGCCCTACAACGACCTCGACGCCGTGCGGCAGGTCTTCGCCGAGCAGGGCGACGAGATCGCCTGCGTGATCACCGAGGCCGCCGCCGGGAACATGGGCACGGTCGCTCCGCTGCCCGGCTTCAACGCCGGGCTCAAGGAGCTGACCAGCGCCAACGGCGCGCTGCTGATCATGGACGAGGTGATGACCGGCTTCCGCGTCTCGGCTGCGGGCTGGTTCGGCGTCGACCGCGTGGCCGGTGATCTCTACACCTTCGGCAAGGTCATGTCCGGCGGTCTGCCCGCCGCGGCCTTCGGCGGTCGCGCCGACGTGATGGCGCGGCTCGCGCCGACCGGACCCGTCTACCAGGCGGGCACGCTGGCCGGGAACCCGATCGCGGTCGCCTCCGGCCTCGCCAACCTCCGCGCCGCCGACGACTCGGTCTACGCGGCGCTGGACCGCAACGCCGAGCGGCTGCGCGAGCTGATCGGTTCCGCGCTCAACGCCGAGGGCGTGGCGCACCAGATCGCTTCGGCCGGCAACATGCTCAGCGTCTTCTTCAGCGAGACCCCGGTCCACGACTACGAGCAGGCGCAGGCCCAACAGACCTGGCGCTTCCCTCCGTTCTTCCACGAGCTGCTGGCCCGCGGCATCTACCCGCCGCCGAGCGCGTTCGAGACCTGGTTCGTCAACGCCGCGATGGATGACGCGGCGTTCGAGCAGATCGCCGAGGCCCTCCCGCACGCCGCGCGCGCGGCAGCCGCCGCGACCGCGCCGGAGGCGTCGAAATGAGCGCACCCCGGGGTGAGAAGACCCTCGTGCACTTCCTCCGGCACGGCGAGGTGCACAACCCGGAAGGCATCCTCTACGGCCGGCTGCCCGGCTACCGGCTCTCCGACAAGGGCGATCAGCAGGCCAAGCTCGTCGCGGAGTTCCTCTCCGGGCACGACGTGGCCCGCGTGATCTCCTCGCCGCTGCAGCGCGCGCAGGAGACCGCCCGCCCGCTGGGCGCGATGTTCCAGGTCGACGTGGCCACCGACGACCGGCTCATCGAGGCCGACAACCGCTTCGAGGGCCTGAAGGTCTCCGTCGGCGACGGCGCGCTGCGCTCGCCCCGGCACTGGCCGAAGCTGTGGAACCCGTTCGCGCCCTCGTGGGGTGAGCCCTACCTGGAGATCGCGCACCGGATGCTCGGCGCCGCGCACCGCGCGCGTGCCGCGGCGGCCGGGCGGGAAGCCGTGTGCGTCTCGCACCAGCTGCCGATCTGGACGCTGCGCCGCTACGTCGAGGGCAAGCCGATGTGGCACGACCCCCGGCGCAGGGAGTGCTCGCTGGCGTCGCTGACCACGCTGGTGTTCCGCGGCGAAGAACTGGTGCGGGTGGCCTACGTGGAACCCGCCGGTGGCACCGATCCGAGAGTGACGGGCGCATGAGGAAGCTTCTCCTACGGCTCGGCGTGCTGACCGCCGCGCTGGCGATGGTCGGTGGCTGCGCCACCCAGGGCGACGACGAGAACAAGGCGGGCGGCGAGTTCACCTTCGTCTCGCCCGGCGGGCAGACGCGGATCTTCTACCCGCCGGCCGAGCGCGGCCGGATCAGCTCGTTGTCCGGCGACGACCTGCTCACCCCCGGCAAGCAGCTGGGGATCCAGGACTTCCCGGGCGAGGTCGTGGTGCTCAACATCTGGGGCTCCTGGTGCGGCCCGTGCCGCTCGGAGGCCGACGACCTGCAGGCGGTCCAGGACAAGCTGGGTCCGCAGGGCGTGCAGGTGCTGGGCATCGACGTCCGGGACAACCAGAGCGCGGCGGCGGACTTCCACCGCGACCGCGGCCTGACCTACCCGTCGATCTTCGACCCTGCCGGCCGCACGCTGCTCTCGCTGCGCCAGTTCCCGCGCAGCACGGTCCCGGCGACGATCGTCCTGGACCGCCAGCACCGCGTCGCGGCGATCTTCCTGACCGAGATGCTCGAGAGCGAATTGCTCCCAGAGGTCCAGAAGATCGCCTCCGAGCCCGCCTGAGAGCGTGTGACGCCCGTCTCGCGGCGGGAGACGTTGGTCCTGAAATGAGCGGGACCAACGTCCTCCCGCTGCGCGGTTCGTGCCTGGGAGTCGCCTTCACCTGGGCGTTCGTGGGCTGGTTCACCCAGCCCGGTGCGTGAGGGCGACGTCGGCTTTCCTACCCTCGAAGCGTGAACCCCACCGAGCTCGCCGCGTCCGGACCGCTGCTGTTCGCGGCGGCGATCGCGGCGCTCGCCGGGGCGATCAGCTTCGCCTCGCCCTGCGTGGTGCCGCTGGTGCCCGGGTACCTGGCGTACCTCGCCGGAGTGGTGGGCGCCGACGCGCCGCCGGTCGACGAAGCCGAAGCCGAGCAGGACCGCCGCGGGCGCTGGCGGGTGGCCGGGGCCGCGCTGCTGTTCGTGGCCGGATTCAGCGTCGTGTTCGCCGCCGGGGCGCTGCTACTGCTCGGCCTGTCCGACGCGCTGCTGACCAACGAGCTGCTGCTGCAGCGCATCGGTGGTGTCGTGACGGTCGCGATGGGCCTGGTGTTCCTCGGCCTGGTCCCCGCCCTGCAGCGCGACGTGCGGGTGCACCGCGTGCCTCGCGCCGGGGTGTGGGGCGCGCCGCTGCTCGGCGCGGTGTTCGGCCTCGGCTGGACGCCGTGCCTGGGACCGACTCTGGTGGGCGTCATCTCGGTCGCCGCCGGCACCGATGTGGACACCGGGACCGCGCTGCGCGGGATCCTGCTGGTGCTCGCCTACTGCGTCGGTCTCGGCGTCCCGTTCGTGCTGCTGGCGCTGGGCGCCCGCTGGGCGGTGCGCAGCGCGGGCTGGCTGCGGCGACGCGGACGCGCGATCCAGATCGCGGGTGGAGTGCTGCTGGTGGTGGTGGGCTTGCTGCTCGTCACCGGTTTGTGGGGAGAGCTGATCACGATGCTTCGTGGCCCGATCGCCGGTTTCGAGACGCCGATCTGATGCGCGAGCACCTCAAGACCTCCCTGGCCTTCCTGCGCAACACCTGGCGCGGGCTGACGTCGATGCGCACCGCCCTGGTGCTGCTGTTCCTGCTGGCGATGGCCGCGCTGCCGGGCGCGCTGATCCCGCAGCGCTCGCTGAACCAGTCCGAAGTGGACAAGTACTTCCGGGATTACCCGGAGCTCGCTCCGCTGCTGGACGAGATCGGCATGTTCGAGGTGTTCAGCTCGGTCTGGTTCGCCTCGATCTACGTGCTGCTGTTCATCTCGCTGATCGGCTGCCTGCTGCCCCGCTGCTGGGAGTACTACAAGCAGTGGCGCAGCAAGCCGGTCCGCACCCCGCGCAACCTGGCGCGGCTGCCGCACCACGCCGAGAAGGCCCTCGAGGACACCTCGGTCGACGAGGCGATCTCCGCCGCGAAGACGCGGCTGCGCGGCTGGCGGATGGTCGAGCACACCGAGGCCGACGGGGCCCGCTCGATCAGCGCCGAGCGCGGATTCCTCCGCGAGATCGGCAACCTGGTGTTCCACTTCGCTCTGGTCGGGCTGCTGATCGGTCTCGCGGGCGGCAAGCTCTACGGCTACGAGGGCCAGGTCATCGTGGTGGCCGACGGTTCCGAGTTCTGCAACTCCGGCACCTACAACTACGACTCGTTCCGCGCCGGGCTGTCGGTCGACGGCACCCAGCTGTCCCCGTTCTGCGTCAAGGTCGACGACTTCGACGTCGACTACCAGCCCAACGGTCAGGTCGCCAACTACCGCGTGGGCATGCAGTACCAGTCCGAAGAGGACCTGGAGAACAACTCCTGGAAGCCCTACGAGCTGCAGGTCAACCACCCGCTGCGCACCGCAGGCGACCGGATCTACCTGACCGGCAACGGCTACGCGCCCCGGTTCACCGTCACCTGGCCCGACGGTCAGCAGCGCACCGGACTCGTGCAGTGGCAGCCGATGTCGCCGCAGACGATGCTGTCGCAGGGCGCCACCAAGTTCGACCCGCCCGGCGTGACCGACGAGGCGCAGCGCAGGCAGAACCAGCTGGCCATCACCGGCCTGTTCGCGCCGACGGCGTCCTTCGACGGCAAGATCCTCAGCTCCGGGTTCCCCGACCTGCTGGACCCGACCGCGGCCATCGACGTGATGCGCGGTGACCTGGGCCTGGACTCCGGGCGCGGGCAGTCGATCTTCGGCGTGGACCAGTCGATGGTCGAGCAGGGCAGGCTCAAGCGGGTCGCGCGCGAGAACGTCCGCGTCGGGCAGGAGATCCGCCTCGACGACGGCACCACGGTGCGCTTCGACGGCGTCGAGCGCTGGGCGAACCTGCAGGTCTCGCACGACCCGTTCCAGACCTCGGTGCTGGTTTTCGCGGTGCTCATCATCGCGGGCCTCGGCACCTCTCTGATCGTCAAGCGCCGCCGCATCTGGGTGCGGGCCGCTCCGCACCCGGAATCCGGCGAAAGCCCCGCCGCGCGTACCGTTGTCGAGGTCGGCGGGCTCGCCCGCACCGACCAGGCCGGGTACGGCGAGGAGTTCGCCCGGATCGCCGATGACCTGCTCGGTGCGGATCTCGACCACTCGCCCCAGCCCCGCGCGGACGCAGGGACCGCGCGCGAAAGGAAGAGCTGATGCCGGTCAACGAGACGCTGTCCAACTACAGCGACATGGCCTACGCCACCTCGGTGGTCATCTACATCGCGGCGATGCTGCTGTACTTCGGCGAGTTCGCCCTCGGCCGGGTCGCCACCGTCGCGCGCACCCGCGAAGCCGCCCTGGTGGGCGCGGAGAAGTCGTCGGAGTCCCAGGACGTCGTCGGCCACGTCCCGGCGAAGCCGAAGCGGCCGCTGGCCGAGCGGTTCGGCGGCATGGCCGTGTCGATGACGGTCCTCGGCGCGCTGGTGCACTTCGGGTCCCTGCTGACCCGCGGCCTGGCGACCGGCCGGGTGCCGTGGGGCAACATGTACGAGTTCGGCTCGGCGATCTGCCTGGCGGCCGTGGTGGCCTGGATGATCGTGCTGTTCCGGCAGCTGCGCAACGCCCGCCGCGAGGCCACCCCGGCCCAGCTGCGCGGGCTCGGCGGTTTCCTGATGCTGCCGGTGACGCTGCTGCTGTTCCTGTCCGGCACCGTGCTCTACGCGGAGGCCGCGCCGCTGCAGCCCGCCCTGCAGTCCTACTGGATCATCATCCACGTCGCCGCTGCGATCGTCTCCAGCGGCGCGCTGCTGTTCGCCGGTGTCGCCAGCGTCCTCTACCTGCTGCGCAGCCGGTACGAGAACAACCCGCTGAAGATGGCCAAGTTCGGCGCGCGGCTGCCCACCAGCCAGGCGCTGGACCGGATGGCCTACCGCGCGACCGTGATCATCTTCCCGGTGTGGACGTTCGCGATCGTCGCCGGTGCCATCTGGGCGGAGGCCGCGTGGGGCCGCTTCTGGGGCTGGGACCCCAAGGAGACCTGCGCGTTCATCGCCTGGATCGTCTACGCCGCCTACTTGCACGCCCGCGCGACCGCGGGCTGGCGCGGGGTGCGCTCGGCGTGGATCAACGTCCTCGGCCTGGCCGTGATGATCTTCAACCTGTTCTTCGTCAACCTCGTCGTCACGGGTCTGCACTCCTACGCCGGGCTGTGAGCCGCACCCGATCCGGCGTTCGCAGCAACGCGGCGGCGCGTTCGGCTCGCAGCCGTGGCGTGAATCGCGTTCTGTGTCGGCAGAACCCGCGGCGCCTACCCGCCACCTATGGTGACTAGGGGGTATAGGTGGGATTAGGTTTTTTGCTGAAGTGGGGCTCGACTCGAATGCAGGAGGGACGGCGACGGTGACGGGACAGTACGAAGAGCCCGAGACGCGGCGGAACGTCGGTGCCGCGCCGCAGGCCGACGGCCCGGCCGGCACCGAGGCGGAGAGCAAGAGCGGGAACGGCTCCTACACCGAGCCGGAGACCCGGCCGCAGCAGCCGAAACCGGTTCCGGAGCACCCCGAACCGTCGTACGTGGACCCGTCGCAGCCCGGCGGTTCCGGCCCCTACCCGGTCGCGGACACCCCGCAGCCGTACTACCCGAGCGGAGCGCCGGTGTACCCCGACCCGTCCCAGTCCGGTCCGCAGCCGCAGCAGCAGTGGCCCGGCTACCCGCAGTCCGGCCCGAACCAGGTCTCCGGTCCGTACCCGGTGCCCGAAGGCGGCTCGGGGCCGGTTCCGGTGAGCCCGTACGCGCCCGTCTCGGGCGGTCCTTCGGGGCCGTTCCCGACCGGTCAGCCGTACCCGCAGCAGCAGCCGCAGTCGGGCCCGCAGCAGGGGCCGCCGCAGAACCCCGATCTGTCCTCCGCGCAGCTGCTGCGGCAGACCAAGCGGCCGCCGCAGTCCGGCTGGCGCAAGGCCGTGTACCTGGCCAGCGGCAAGACCGTCAACCTGGGCGAGGGCCCGACCGACCGGCGGCGCCGGGAGCTGATCACGCGGGTCAACCAGCCGCTGCAGGGCTGCTACAAGATCGCGATGCTCAGCCTCAAGGGCGGCGTCGGCAAGACCACCGCCACCGCCACGCTGGGCGCGACGTTCGCGTCGCTGCGCGGTGACCGGGTCATCGCGGTCGACGCGAACCCGGACCGCGGCACGCTGAGCCAGAAGATCCCGCTGGAGACCACCGCGACCGTCCGGCACCTGCTGCGCGACGCGCACCGGATCCGCCGCTACAGCGACGTCCGCTCCTACACCTCGCAGGGGCCCAGCCGGCTGGAGATCCTCGCCAGCGAGCAGGACCCGGCCGTCTCCGAGGCGTTCAGCGAGGACGACTACCGGCGCACCGTGACGCTGCTGGAGCACTTCTACAACGTGGTGCTCACCGACTGCGGCACCGGGCTGATGCACTCGGCGATGAAGGGCGTGCTCGACGTCGCCGACTCGCTGGTGATCGTCTCGTCCAGCTCGATCGACGGAGCCCGCAGCGCTTCGGCCACCTTGGACTGGCTGGACGCCCACGGCTACGGGGAGCTGGTGTCCCGCTCGGTCGCCGTGATCAACTCGGTCCGCCCCGGTTCCGGGAAGGTCGACGTCGACAAGCTCGGGGCGCACTTCGGGGCCCGCTGCCGGGCCGTGTCGCGGATCCCGTTCGACCCGCACCTGGAGGAGGGCGCGGAGGTCGAGCTCGACCAGCTGGCGGCTCCCACGCGGATGGCTCTGCTGGAGCTGGCGGCGATGGTCGCCGACGACTTCCCGCACGCTCCAGGACGGAATCAGCAGGCGTAGCAGCGGCTCTGGGAACGCGGCGGAGCCGCTCAGGTTCCGCTGCCCGCACCGCCGAGCGAGGTGATCCCCCGGCGGGAGGGGATCAGTCCTCCTCCGTCGGGCGCTGGTTCTTGCGCTGCTCCTCGGCGAGCTTGCGGAGGAATTCCGGGTCGTCGTCGGGGGCGACGGGGGCTCTGCGCGGGCGAGTCGTGGCGACCTGCGGGCCGAACGCCTTCCACATCAGCACTGCGATGGTGAGCGCGCCGATCGCGGCGAGGGCATAGATCATCGTGGCCACCTCCAACCGTTCCGCTTACGACATTAGCCAATCAGAGCGGGTGGCGTCTTTGTCCGGAGGTGTCCGGTTCGAGCGGTGCCCCTGGTGACGTCTCGCAGGGGTGCGAGACGTCACCAGGGGCGGCGGTCGTCACCGGCCGGTCGCCCAGCGATCTTCGGCTCGGTGCGGTGGTTCTCGGCTGTGGCGACTGCCTCTTGGGCGCCTGCCGCGGTGCTGCGAGCACTCACCACGAGGGGTCTTGGCAAGTGGGTCGAGCACCGCTGCGTCGGCGTCCGCGCCGCTTCGCGATGTTCTCCGCTGTCGGACCAGGAGGTCAGGCGGTGCGGTTCACATCGTTGGTCAGCTCGGCCAGCAGGGTGCGGACCTCAGACTCGCGGAAGCGACGGTGACCACCGGGGGTGCGGATGGAACCGATCCGGCCGGCGGTAGCCCATCGGGTCACGGTCTTGGGGTCGACCCGGAAGAGCGCCGCGACCTCACCCGGGGTGAGGAGCTGCTCCTGACCGTTCTGGCGAGGCTGCTGAGTCGACGCGGTCACAGGTGACCTCCACTTTTGCGATGACTGGTATTCGGGCATTCCGGTCGCATCGTGGCACCTGAAGTGCCAGGTACTCGAACGTTTGGGTTTAGGTAAAGGGAAGGTAAGGGACGAAACCGGCGCATCGGGCGGCCGTCGTCGCTGGTCGTGGCCGCCGGACAGGGCTGTGTCCGGGGTGCTCTACCCTGGATGACGTGCGGGAACAGCAGGAGACCACGACCGGTGAACCCGAAGCGGCGGAGGTGACCGCCGCCGAGGCGGGCGCCGAGCCGACGACCGGCGGGACGTCCGAGGTCAAGCCCAACCTTGCACGCGACATCGCGCTCTACACGGTCGCCCGGTTCGGCCTGGTCGCGATCGTCGCCGCGCTGCTGATGCTGGCCCAGGTGCCGGTGCTGGTCGCGATCGCCGTGTCCGTCGTCGTGGTCATGCCGCTGTCGCTGCTGGTCTTCGGACGGCTCCGCCGCCGCGTGGCCACCGGCATGGCCGAGCGCACCGAGGACCGCCGCCAACGCCGCGAGCAGCTGCGCGCCCAACTGCGCGGAGACGCCCCGGCGGACGCCGAATGACCAGCGACATCGATCGCTCCTGCGAGCGCACGCGGGCCTGGACCAGCGAGGCCGTCCGGATCATCGAGGCCGACGCGAACCGCAGCGCCGACACCCACCTGCTGCGGTATCCGCTGCCCGCGGAGTGGGGGATCGACCTCTACCTCAAGGACGAGTCAACACATCCGACCGGTTCGCTCAAGCACCGGCTGGCCCGATCCCTGTTCCTCTACGCCATCTGCAACGGCTGGGTGACCGAGAACACACCCGTGATCGAGGCTTCGTCCGGTTCCACGGCGGTGTCCGAGGCCTACTTCGCCCGCCTGCTCGGGCTGCCGTTCATCGCCGTCATGCCCCGGTCCACCAGCGGCGAGAAGGTCGCGCTGATCGAGTGGCAGGGCGGGCGCTGCCACTTCGTCGACGAACCCGGCGCGATCTACACCGAATCCCGCCGGCTGGCGGCCGAACTGGGCGGCCACTTCATGGACCAGTTCACCAACGCCGAGCGCGCCACCGACTGGCGCGGCAACAACAACATCGCCGAGTCGATCTTCGAGCAGCTGGCGCTCGAACCGCACCCCGAGCCGGACTGGATCGTCGTCGGCGCCGGCACCGGTGGCACCAGCGCGACCATCGGCCGCTACCTGCGCTACCGCAGGCTCGGCACTCGGCTGGCCGTCGTCGACCCGCAGCGCTCGGTGTTCTTCGAGGCGTGGCGCGACAGCGACCCCTCGCTGACCAGCGACTCCGGCTCGCTCATCGAGGGGATCGGCCGGCCGCGGGTCGAACCGTCCTTCGTCGGCCAGGCCATCGACCGGATGATCAAGGTGCCGGACGCGGCCGCCATCGCCACCATCCGCTGCACCGAGAAGGTCCTCGGGCGCCGCGTCGGCGGCTCCACCGGGACCAACCTGTGGGGCGTGTTCGCGCTGGTCTCCGAGATGGTGGCGCAGGGCCGCACCGGCAGCATCGTCACGCTGCTCTGCGACGGCGGCGAGCGCTACACCCACACCTACTTCGACGACGGCTGGGTCGCCGAGCAGGGCATGGACCTCGAAGTGCCGCGCCAGGTGCTGGACCGCTTCCACGCCACCGGCGAGTTCCAGGCAGACTAGGACCGACGTCGACGATCTTGCGCGGAGGAGGACCGGTGGCCGCCAAGCGCCTGCTGATCAGCGCGGTGCTCGTGAGCGCCGGGCTGTCCGGCTGCACCGCGGCGGAGCAGGTGGCACCCGCTCCGCCCTCCGCGCAGCCCAGCACGTCCGAGGAATCCACGGCGACCAGCACCGTCCCGTCGATCAGCCGTGAGGTCCCGCCCGAGCAGCGGCGGACGCTGGGCTCGCTGTCCGCCCAGGACCTGTGCGGCCTGGTCCGGCCCGACGAGCTCGCGGCCCTGGCGTTCGAGGTCGAGCCCGGTCAGCCCCGCGAGGTCGGCATCGAGCCGCCGGTGCGCGGCTGCGGTTTCCCGGCCCGCACCGACGGGCGCGAGGTCCTGGTCGGGGCGCAGGCTCCCGGCTTCGCCGACCTCGGGACCGAGGAGGTCGAGCTGGGCGCGGTTCGGGGGACCCAGGTGCTGCGCACGTCGGACTGCACCGTCTACGCCCCGGTCGCCGGCGCCACCCTGCAGGTCTCGGTGATCTCCGGCGACACCGACTCGGACTCCTGCCGAACGGCCTCCGACGTCGCCCAGTACCTGCTCCCCGGTCTCGTGCTCTAGCCGCCGCTGCCAGGCGACCTCGCAGCTCCGCTGTCAGCCGAAGGCCAGTGCGAGGCCGGTGATCGCGCCCCAGGCCAGCATCGCGAAGCCGGTGTCGCGGACCGCCGGGATCAGGTAGCGGCCGGTGGCCCCGCGGGTGACCGCGCGCAGCGGGATGAGCAGCAGCGGCAGCGCCAGGAAGCCGAGCAGCGCCCAGGAGTTGCGCAGGCCGATTAGCACCGTGATGACGAACGGGACCAGGGCCAGGGCGGTGTAGAGGGTGCGGGTGTCGCGGTCGCCGAGCATGACCGCGAGGGTGCGCTTTCCGGTGACCCGGTCGGACGGGATGTCGCGGAGGTTGTTGGCCACCAGGACCGCGCAGGACAGCGCGCCGACCCCCACCGCAGCGCCGATGCCGAAGCCGGACACGGTCCCCGCCTGCACGAACATCGTGCCCAGCACCGCGATCAGGCCGAAGAACAGGAACACCGCGACCTCGCCCAGCCCGGCGTAGCCGTAGGGCTTGCTGCCGCCGGTGTAGAACCAGGCGCCGGCGATGCACAGCGCGCCGATCGCCAGCATCCACCACTGGCCGCTCAGCGCGACGACGCCGAGCCCGGCCACCGCGGCCACGCCGAAGCTCGCGAAGGCCGCGCCACGCACCGCGCCCGGCCGCGCCGACCGCGATCCGACCAGGCGGAACGGTCCCACGCGGGAGTCATCGGTGCCCCGGATGCCGTCGGAGTAGTCGTTGGCGAAGTTCACCCCGACGATCAGGCTCAGCGACACCACCAGTGCCAGCAGCGCGATCAGCGGGTCGAACGAGTCCACTCCCGCGGCGGCGCCGGACCCGGCCAGCACCGGCGCGATCGCATTCGGGAAGGTGCGCAGACGGGCACCTTCGATCCATTGCGCGACAGTCGCCATGAGCCACATCTTCGCTCACGCGGCAAGACCTTCGGCTAGCAGGTCAGCTGCTCGGCGAGCGCGCGCCGGTCCGGTTTGCCGGGGCCGCGCAGCGGGAGCTCGTCCAGCAGCGCGATGCGCTTCGGCGTCGCCGCGGCCCCCAGGCGTTCGCGGACGGCGTCGCGGAGGGCGTTGGCGTCCAGGTTCGCGGCCGGGTCCGGGACGACCGCGGCCACCACGGCCTGGCCCCACTCGGGGTCCTCGACACCCAGCACGCAGGCCTCCCGCACGCCCGGCTGCTCGGTCAGGACCCGTTCGACCGGCAGCGGAGCGACCTTCTCGCCGCCGGTGGTGATCACGTCGTCGGCTCGGCCGAGCACCTCCAGCCTGCCGTCGGTGAAGCGGCCGAGGTCGCCGGTGCGGAACCAGCCACCGGCGAAGGCCTCGGCGCCGGGCTGGTTGCGGTAGCCGCGGGCCAGCATCGGTCCGGTCAGCCGGATCGGGCCGGGTTCGCCGTCCAGGTCGACCTCGGTGATGTCCAGCGGCACTCCGTCGTAGACGCAGCCACCTGCGGTTTCGCTCATGCCGTAGGTGGTGGTGACCGCGACGCCGCTGTCCAGCGCGCGGGCCAGCAGGGCAGGTGGGGTGGCGGCGCCGCCGAGCAGCACGGCGTCGAACCCGCGCAGCGCGGACAGGCCCTCGCCGCCGTCGTTGAGCAGCCTGGACAGCTGGGTCGGCACCAGGGCCGTGTAGTGCGGGTCGTTCGAGGTCAGGGCTTCGCGAGCCGCTGCGGCGAAGGCGTCCGGGCGGAATCCGGCCGAGGTGTCGACCGCGCGCGGGGTGGTGCCCGCGAGCAGCGCGCGGACCAGGACCTGCACGCCCGCGACGTGGTGGGCGGGCACCGCCAGCAGCCAGCTGCCGGGACCGCCGAGCCTGCGGTGGGTGGCCTCGGCGGAGGCGCGCAGCGAACCCGCCGGGAGCAGCACGCCCTTGGGGGTGCCGGTGGACCCGGAGGTGGCGATGACCAGCGACGTCGGGTCGTCCTCGGCGTCCTCGCCGGGGTTCAGCGGGCCGCCGAGGGCGGTGACCAGGCGCTGCGCCTCCTCGGGTGCGTCGGCCGCGACCGGCAGCAGTGCGGGGCCGTCGCCGTCGAGCGCGCGGCGGAGCGCGGGCAGCACGTCCAGCGCGCCGGTTCCCGGTGGTACTGGAAGCGGCTGCAGGTCCCGGGCGTTCGGCATGAGCTCCATTCTCGGCACCGATCTCCCCTCCGCGGTCGGGAAGAGCCCGAGAGCTTCGCCACTAGCTCACCAGTTCGAGCGATCAAGTGTTCGAAAGGTTCGGTCGATGTTCTTGGTGTGAGCGGAAGGAGAAGGCGATGTTCCTCGTGTTCGTGCTGGTCGTCCCGGTGTTCACCGGAGCGCCGCAGTCATCGGAATCATCGGAATCGCGGGAGGGCCGGCCGCGGGCCGGTGCTGACACCGCCCCGGCCGGACCCGCGTGGGAGGCCCCGGACCAGGAACGCCCGCCGGGGCTGTTCCTGTCCGGAGTGCTGCCCGAGGAGGACCTGGAGGTCTCAGAAGTACCAGGGGAAGGCGGACCAGTCGGGGTCGCGTTTGTGCAGGAAGGCGTCCCTGCCCTCGACGGCTTCGTCGGTCATGTAGGCCAGCCGGGTGGTCTCACCGGCGAAGAGCTGCTGGCCGACGAGCCCGTCGTCGATGGCGTTGAACGCGTACTTGAGCATGCGCTGCGCCGTCGGGGACTTGCCGTTGATCTCCCGGGACCACTGCAACGCGGTTGCCTCCAGCTCGGCGTGCGGGACGACCTCGTTGACCATCCCCATCTGATGGGCCTGCTCAGCGGTGTAGGGACGCCCGAGGAAGAAGATCTCCCGAGCGAACTTCTGCCCCACCTGACG